>JAXHTF010000182.1 GCA_034211275.1 Acidobacteriota bacterium | reverse complement strand
CATCGGCCTGGGGTCGGACGTGCACCAGGCCGTGCAAGATCCCCTCGTCACCATCGAAGCAAGGCACCAAGCGCTGGATCCAGCGACTGTTCCTGCGCTCATAAAGTAGCCAGACCGCATGCGCCACCAGGTCTGCTAGTTGAAGCAGTCGGGACTCCTTGGTACTGGCGAAATATGGGATGTCCGCCAGGTTGCGAATCGCCCCCCAGGAAGTGCCTCTGCGGTGAAAGTCACGGACCCAGATCTTCGCCCGCGCATCGAAACGACCCTCTGAGAACACCAAGAGCCCCCGCTGCGGATCCGCCTCCTGCTGGAATTTCTTTTGGAGAAAAAGGTCGAATCTTCTGCAAAGCTCCTCGGTCGCCTTCTCTACCGCAGCCTCACCCCACAGGCGGTCCGATTTCTCGATCACGGCTGCATAGAGCGCCCTTCCCCGATCCGGTGCTTCGATGATGGCGGTGACCAGATCCTCGAGAACACCCTCTCTCACCTCGTCAGGCACTTTCCTCCAAAAACCTCGGCCACTGCGGATCTCCGAAGCATGAAAGGTCAATGGCTGAACCCCAGGGAAGTACTTCTTCTGAACAGCCTCCACAGCCTCAGCCAAGAAGAAAGTCTGCCGCTCAAAGAGTGATAAGCCTCCTAGAACGAAATATCGATCCGACGGATCTGCCTCATTACCTGACTCATCAAGGTATAGAAGGTACATAAGTTGCCCCCTAAAAAGCGAAAACCCGCTGCAAGAGCGGGTAGAAAGGCAACCGGTCAAGTCGAGCCGCAAGAGGCAGCTCTGCCGATTGCATTTCAACTGTAGCCTAATGAATCACAACCGGTCAACTGCTCGATACGCTTGCCGACCGGCTCTACCCAAGCTGCAAGAGGATGGATCGGCCTCAATCCTGCTCTAGCTACCCAGGCTCACAAGAAGAACCCTGCTGCGAGGCAGACCACGAGAAGCCCAACGGAGAGCGCCCCCGGAAAACCGGCTTTTGGGGTAATGTCTTCGGAGTCATGGACAATTCGCCAAATCTCTCAGAGCGCGAGGTCTTCGAGGCCGCCCTGCAGATCGTCGGGGAGGAGCGGGATGCCTACCTCCAAGAGATTGGAGAAGAAAGGCCCGAGCTCGAGAAGAGAGTTCGGGCCTTGTTGCTGGCCCATGACCGCACGGAGCTGGTCGCGATGCCGTTGGAGCGGCCCGCTCCCCTGCCGAAGGAGCGTGAGCATGTAGGCCCCTATCGCCTTCTGGAGCCCTTGGGCGAAGGGGGCATGGGAGTCGTCTACATCGCCGAGCAGACGGAACCGGTCCGCCGCCGGGTCGCCCTCAAGCTGATCAAAGCGGGGATGGACAGCAAAGAGCTCCTGGGACGCTTCCACGCGGAGCGCCAGGCTCTGGCCTTGATGAACCACCCGAATATCGCCCGCATCCTCGATGCCGGATCCACCGGGGACGGTCGCCCCTACTTCGTCATGGAGTATGTCCGGGGCGTTCAGCTGCTCGAATATTGCGACCGGCGGCAGCTCTCCATCGACGAGAGACTCGCGCTCTTTGTCGATATCTGCCTGGCGGTTCAGCACGCTCACCAGAAGGGCGTGATCCACCGTGACATCAAACCCACCAACCTCCTGGTGGAAGAGGTGGACGGCAAGGCGACTCCCAAGGTCATCGACTTCGGTATCGCCAAGGCCCTGCACCAGCGGCTCAGCGACATCACGCTGCACACCCGCGTCGGAAAAATCATCGGAACACCGGATTACATGAGTCCGGAGCAGGCCGAGACCAGCGCCCTCGATGTCGACACCCGCTCCGACGTCTACTCCCTGGGAGCGGTCCTCTACGAGCTGCTCACCGGGCTGCGACCGTTCAACTTCCGGAAAAAGGCCTTCGCGGAGATCCAGCAGATCCTGGTCGAACGGGATCCGAAGCCGCCGAGCGCACGGGTCCGGGAGGGCGAGGAGGCAGCCTTCGCTCGAGCTCAGCGCCGTCGGGCCGACACCGAGACGCTCTTCCGCACGCTCCGCGGTGACCTCGATTGGATCATCATGAAAGCCCTGGCGAAGGACCGGGGCCGACGCTATGCCACCGCCTCTGAGCTAGCGGCGGACATCCAACGCTACCGTGCCCGGGAAGCCGTCCTGGCCCGGCCCCCTAGCACCTCCTATCGCATCGGCCGCTTCGTCCGGCGCCACAGCCTGATGCTGACCGCCGCCGGGCTGGCCCTTCTCGCCCTGCTCATCGGCACCCTCGGAACCTCCATCGGCCTCGTCCGGGCCCGGCAGGAAGCGGAGCGGGCGAAAGTCAGTGCCGCCGTCGCCGAGGAGGTCAACCGCTTTCTCAACGACGACCTTCTCGCCGCGGTGGCGCCGGAACGGCAGGGCATCGATGTGTCGGTGCGGGAGGTGCTGGACACGGCGGCTCAGCGCATCGAAGGACAATTCCCCGATCAGCCCCTGGTGGAAGCTTCGCTGCGCCAGACCATCGGGCAGACCTACAGCCTCCTCGGGGTCTTCGACGCCGGCGAACCCCACCTCCTCCGCGCCCGTAGCCTCTTCGAGGAACATCTGGGGCCGGCGGATGCGAAAACCCGCGGCCTGTACCTGCGCCTGGGGCGACTGTACCGAGCGGACGGGCGCCTCGACGAGGCCGAGGACGCGCTGGAAAAGGCTCTGCGCCACGCCCCTCCCGGACCGGAAACCGCCGACTCCGTGAGTCTCGGCGCCCTCGAGGACCTGGCCGTCGTGCAGTACCAGGCGGGCGACTACGAGCGCGCCGAAGAGCTCTACCAGAGAGTCCTCGAAGCGAGGACGAGGCTCGCCGGCCGGCAGGATCCCGAGACCATGCGGGTCCTGGGAAACCTCGCCATCGTCTACCGCTTCCTCGAACGCTGGGAGGAAGCCGAAGATATCCATCGAGAGGTCCTGGCCATCAACCGGGAGCACTATGGTCCCGAGCATCCGCGAACCCTCAACGCGATCTCCAGATTCGCCGCCCTCTACCTCGGCTGGGGTCGCAACGGCGAGGCCGAAGAGCTTCTCGAGGAAGCCCTCGGGCCGATGCGCCGGGTCATGGGCGCAGAGCATCCGGAAACCCTGGTGATGGCCAACAACCTCGGCTGGCTCTACCTGCAGCAGGAGCGGTACTCGGCGGCCGAAGAGCTTCTGCTGGAGAACTTCGAGATCAAGCGCCGAGCCCTCGGCGAGCTCCACCCCAGCACCGTCGAAGGACTGCAGAATCTGGTGATTCTCTACCAGCGGACGGGAGATGAGGAGCGGCACGCAGACTTCTTGGAGCGCTATGCAGAGACTCTCCGGCGAGTCTGCGAAGGACCCACCGCCAGGACTCGGGATCGCATCGACTACGCGAACCTCCTGCTCACGGCAGCAGTTCCCAAGCTGCAAGACCCCACCCAAGCCCTCTCCGTAGCCCGTCAGGCCGTGGACGCAACGGACCGTGGCGACGCCGAGGCGCTGATGATCCTGGCGCGCGCCCAAGAACAAACGGGGGACCACAGCCAAGCCGTCTCGACGGCTCGGGAGGCCCTCGGGCTGACCGACGAAGGATCCGAGGTGCGCTCCAAGCTGGCATCGTTGCTCGCGGAGCTGAATCCCAGCCCAGCGAACGGAGCAGAGGGTCCAGCCGCCGGGGCTGACCCAGCGAGTCTTTAGAGGCATCCGCCATAGAAAAAAGAGCGTGCCGGCTCCACAGATCTCGCTGTGCAGCCGACACGCTCCATGGTTCGGAGCCTTCGGTAAGGCCGACGATCACGCCGCTTGCGCGGCTGATGGCGTCAGCAACGCCACTACCTTCTCGTGGCCGCCCCGGCGGGCGTCGTCGAGAGGCGTGTTGCCCCAACGATCCACCGGGCCGAGCTCGATGCCCCGTTGCACGAAGAGCTCCACCACTTCGGCGCGCCCCTCGGAGGCGGCGAGGTGCAACGCCGTGCGCCCGTCATAGTCCGCCTCCTCGAGATCGACCCCCTGCACCAACAGGCGCCGAATCCCGTCGACATCCCCCTCGCTGGCGGCCCAGCAGAGGTCGACCAGCAGATTGCGCTTCGCCTGGTGGGGAGCCAGGCGAGGATCGATCTTGCCGTGGACCCCTCCCACCAGGTTGTCGTAGTTGTGGAAGTTGAAGGTCGAGACCAGTTGCCGAGCGAAGGCGATGCCGCGAACGCTGTTGCCGTGGGCATCCAGCGGCGGCGACCAGACCACCAGACCGAGCACGTTGGGCACCACGATCATGATCACGCCGGAAACGCCACTCTTCGCCGGTAACCCGATGCGGAAGGCCCACTCGCCGGAGTAGTCGTACATGCCGCTGGAGTACATCAACGACAGCACCTTCTGCACGGTGTCCGGAGCGAGCACCCGGTACCCGGTAATCGGACAGACGCCGCCGTTGGCCAGCGTCGCCGCCACCACCGAGAACGACTCCGCGGTGAGCTCCAGAGAGCACATCTGGAAGTAGAACTCGAGGGTCTCCAGCAGGTCCGTGCCCTCGGGGAAGGCCCCGTTCTCCCGCATGAAATAACCGAGGGCAAAATTGCGATCCGCGGTTCGCCGTTCGGAAAGGTAGATCGAATTGCTGAAGGTCGGCCGAGCACCGCCGGCGAGCCGCTCCCACATCTCGAGGACGTAGTCGAAGCGGTCCGCCATCTCGGCCTCCGGCCGGATCAACGACGAGCTCATGATCGCCCCGGCGTTGATCATCGGGTTGTGCGGTCTGCCCTCCTGGTTGAGGGTGAGCTCGTTGAAGCTCTGGCCGCTGGGCTCGGTGCCGATGTGGCGGTGCACTACCTCCTCACCCCACGCCTCGAGGGCCAGAGCATAGGCGAAGGGCTTGCAGGAAGACTGCAGCGAGAACGGCTTCGCCGCGTCACCGAGAGCCAGGCGCTGCCCGTCGATGGTGGTCACGGCGACCCCGAATTGCTCCCCGTCGACCCGAGCGAGCTGCGGGATGTAGTCCGCGACCTTGCCGCCCCGCATCTGGCGGACGGATTCGAAGATGCCTTGGATCTCGTCGCCAAAGGCGCCGAAATCGGGAATCACGAGCTCGCGCTTGAGCGCCTTGTCGATCATCAGGACATTGGGTTGAACGACCCGAACGAAGGTCTCGAAATCGATCTCCCTCGGAGCCGCCTTGCTCGCCGCATCCAGCTCGTCCAGAGCCCGCACCGATTGCTCGACCCGCGGATCGTCGAGGCGGATTCCGGCGTGCCTCAGCGCAGCCCGCAGATCGCTGGGGTGCAAAGTCGCCTGGCCGCCGGTCAGAGCCTCGAAGAGCTGCCGTTCGCGGGAGCCGGAGGAGCCCGGGTAGCCCGATCCACGGGCGCCGTCCAAGGTCTCACCACCCCCGGAAGGGGCGCCGCCGCCGGAGCGCTTCCGACGACAGCGGGGCTTGGAATCGCCCTTCTTCGCGTGCGTGACCACGGCTCACTCCCCCACCGCGACGGGCCGCGCCGAAGGCCGCAGACGCTCGCCGGAAGCACCGATGAGGGTGTCGTGGACGTAGGCGTGCTCGGCGTGCTCCACCACGTCGATGCCGATCTTCTCGACCTCGGAGGAGGCGCGAAGCCCGGTGACGCGGGCGACGATGCGCAGAGTCCCGGCGGTGCCAAGAGCCGCCCACAGGCCCGCCACCGCGACGCCCAGGATCTGCATCAACACCAACTCGGGACCGCCGTAGAGGAGGCCATCGGCACCGCTGGGGTTCACCGAGGTGGTGGCGAAGACCCCCGTCAAGACCGAGCCGACGATGCCGCCGACGCCGTGACAGGCGAAGACGTCGAGGGTGTCGTCGACACCGCTCCGGCGCAGCAGCTCCAGCGCGGCGTAGCTGGTCGCCGCGCCGATGGCGCCGATGGCGATGGCGGCCATGGGGGTGACGAAACCCGCCGCCGGCGTGATCGCCACCAGGCCGACCACCGCCGCGATGGCGGCACCGGTCGCGGTGGGGCGGGACTTGAGCACCATCTCGGCACCGACCCAGGTCGCCACCGCAGCAGCAGCGGCGAGCATCGTGGTCACCACCGCCAGAGCAGCGATGCCGTCCGCCGCCAGCGCCGAACCGGCGTTGAAGCCGAACCAGCCGAACCACAGGAGAGAAGCTCCGAGCATCACCAACGGCACATTGTGGGGCCGCTCCGCCCCCGTCCGGCGGCCGGCACCGACCATCAAAGCGGCCACCAGAGCCGAAATGCCAGCACTGACGTGAACCACCGTGCCGCCGGCGAAGTCGAGCACGCCGAGCTCCCCGATGAAGCCCTCCGGCCCCCACACCCAATGGGCGATGGGGCAATAGACCACGAGGCTCCACAGCAGGATGAACAGCGAGTACGAGCGGAAGCGCATCCGCCCGACCACCGCGCCGGAGATCAAGGCCGGGGTGATGACGGCGAACATCATCTGGAAGGCCATGAAGGCGAGATGGGGAATGTCGGCGGAAAAGGCCGGATCGGGCTCCACGCCGACCCCGGCCAGGCCCAAGAAACCCAGACCGCCGAGGAGGGCCGAGCCTTCGGAGAAGGCCAGCGAGTACCCGATGACGGCCCATTCGAGGGCCACCACGCCGAGGGCGATGAAACTCATCTTGATCGTGTTGACGACCTGCTTCTCGCGCACGAGGCCGCCGTAGAAGAATGCCAAACCAGGGGTCATGAGCAAGACCAGCGCCGTGCTGGCGAGGACCCAAGCAGTATTTCCAGTATCCATTTCGTTCTCCTCAAAGTTCTCCGACCTGCGCCACACAAAGGAACGAGGCCGAAGAGAATGGGAACGGACCGCCGGTGGAGCTCCATCGTGCTGCCGGCAGATGGGGCTCCCGGCAGCCCGTTCCCGAAATCAGATTTCACGCAGCTTTCGTCTTGGACTCGGAGGCACAGATCGCTTCCAGCAGCAGGGAGCTCACGAGGTAGGGATCGCAGTTGGCTCCCGGGCGGCGGTCTTCGAGATAGCCGTGGCCCTTCTCCTCGACGTGGCGCGGAACGCGGATGGAGGCACCCCGGTCGGCGACGCCGTTGCGAAACTCGTGGATGGAGCAGGTCTCGTGGAGCCCCGTCAGGCGCTCGGCGAGGCCCGCGCCGTAGCCGGCGACGTGGAGTTCGTGCCGCGCGGCGAGCTGCTCGATGGCGCGATGGATGGCCGCCCGGCCGGTGCGCGGATCGCGCATCTCGCGGGTGGAAAAGTTGGTGTGGGCTCCGGCGCCGTTCCAGTCCCCCTTCATCGGCTTCGACTCCCAGCTGACCTGGATGCCGTGGGCCTCGGTGACCCGCTCCAGCAGGTAGCGAGCGACGATGAGGTGATCGGCGACGGTGAGCGGATCGGCGCTCTCGCCGGCGAAACCGCGGTAGCCGACCTGGAACTCCCACTGCCCGGGCATGACCTCAGCGTTGATGCCATAGACCATCAGCTCGGCGTCGAGGCAAGCGCGGGTATGGACCTCGACCACCGTGCGACCGAAGACCCGCCCGGCGCCGACGCCGCAGTAGTACGGGCCCTGGGGCTGCGGGAAGCCGTTCTCGGGGAAGCCCAGCGGCCGACCGTCGCGGTAGAGCGTGTACTCCTGCTCGAAGCCGATGGTGGGCTCCTGCTCGGCGGCGCCATCGTTCATCAGCCGGCGCAACGCGGCCCGGCCGTTGGTCTCGTGGGGCTCACCGGAGGAATCCACCACCTCGCACAGCACGAGGTACCCGCCCTCGCCGCGCAGCGGATCGTTGAAGATCCGCACCGGAACCAGCCCGAGGTCGGAATCGCCGCCGTCGGCCTGATAGGTCGAGGAGCCGTCGTAGCCCCAAGTCGGAAAGTCCTCCAGCTGCGGCGCCCGGCCCTCCGGAACCTGCACCACTCGCGCCTTCGAACGCAGTCCCTGGGTGGGTTTCGCACCGTCCAACCAAATGTACTCAGCCAATCTGTTCATCTCGATACTCCTTGAAATCTAGAGGTTGTATTTCTTGTGAGGTCGGCCTCTCGCAGCGCGGCCCGACTTTGGCCACGGGCTGCTAGGTGGCCTTCACACACCCATGCGGAGTAGGGCCATGAAGTGGCTCACAAGATCTGAACTTTTTTTGAGATGACCTCTCCGGCTCCCAGGAGCCGGGGGCGGTCGCGGTAGGATTTGAAGCAATGAAAGAGGAAGGCTCAGAAGACCTCACCCACTTGCTGGACTCGGTCCGGAGCGGGCGCGACGGCGCCCAGGAGGAGCTCTACGAGCGGGTCTACTCGGAGCTCAAGGCCATGGCCGGCGCCCGCCTGTTCCGCGAGCGCCCTGGCCACACCCTCCAGCCCACGGCCCTGGTCAACGAGGCCTATCTCCGCCTGGCCCCCGGCGACGACCACTGGGAGAATCGCGCCCACTTCTTCGGCTCCGCCGCCCAGGCCATGCGCCGAATCCTCGTCGACCACGCCCGCCGCCACCAGGCCGTCAAGCGCGGCGGCGAAGCCCAGCGCGTCACCTTCGCCGACCTCGCCATCGCCGGCGAGGAACCCGACCTCGACTTATTAGCTCTGGATGCAGCCCTCGAAGCTCTGGGGAACGAAGAGCCCCGGTTAGCCGAAGTGGTGAAGCTGCGCTACTTCGCTGGCCTCGGGATTGCGGAGACCGCGGAGGTGATGGGGACCTCCCCGGCTACGGTGAAGCGGGATTGGACCTTTGCGCGGGCTTGGTTGCTGGAGCGGATGGGGTGAGGGGGGGGGGCTGCCGGCGGCGGTCATCGCCACCGCCATCGCCTCCTGAGCGGGACCGCAGACGGCGCTGGTGTACACCCTGGTACTAGCGATCGGGCTGTGGGGCCTCCGAGTCGTGGCGCGGGCCTGAGGCTACTTCCTTTTCACGGCTACTCACACTCCCTGGCGGTTCTGGGATCTCCACTGGTGAGGGGCCGCCGTTGCGGCGGTTCCACCGGCCACCTGCCACCAAGGAACCCAGGAGGAACCATGAACAACCAGACTCGCCTCGCTGAGGATGAGACGACGCCAAGACTCGAGTTGCGAACCGTTCCAGTCCTCTTGATCTGCCTGATCTTCGTCGCAATGCCGGCGGATGCCGCCGCCTCGCGGGTGGAACAGTGCCTCACCGTTGCCGCCGAGGTCGGCGCCGATCTCGATGCCGAGGTCGACCTACGGCACCGCGACGCTGGCCTGATCGCCTTCGCCTCCGGTGTGGACGAAGTGCCGTTGCTCGGCCAGGACCCGACGGACTCCTATCTGGCCTACGAGTTCGTCGATGAAGAGGGCGACCTGCGCTTTCGCACCGCCTACTTCGTGGGGAAGCTGTCGATGGTTGGGGCGATGCGGGGACGTAGAGGACCGGAGCGGGGCCGGGCGATTCACCAGGAGCTGATGGCGCGACTGCGCCGGGCCGGTCTGCGGCCGAAGGAGCTCGAGGACGAAACGATCAGTCCGGATCACGAGCTCCTGCGCTACGGCGAAGAGCTCCGAGAGGGCGGGGTCGTGGCCGAGACCGAGACCGTCCTGATGCCCGTCGCGGCACGCGGCGGTGGGGACTCGTCCTTCCGTTTCACCGGCGATGCCAACGACGAGGCCGCCGCACAGCTCGGCCGCTTCCTAAAAGCGCAGGGTATGGAGGTTCATTCCATCGAAGGCAACATCGTCGGAGTGAAGCATGACGGTCTCTTCGTAGGGCTCCAGCCCAGGACCACCGAGGATGGTCTCGACCGCCTGGTGGCCACGATCTCGTTCCATCTCCGGGAAGGGGCGCGAGCCGACGAGGTGGCCGATGTCGTCGCCAAGCTGAATCGGGAAGCGGTGGGGATCGACTACTCCGCGCTCGACGGAGGGATCCTCGTCCAGTTCCTGGTCACCTTCGTGGACCAGCTCGAGCTTGCCGAGATCGAAGCCGCTATCGCCATGCTCCGAGACCTGCGACTGGTGACCTTGGTGATCGCTCCGGAGCTGGCGGGCCTGCTCGCACGCTGAAGGTCCGCAGGGAGGGATCGCTCCCCTTGTTTCTCAGCCCCTTGCCGAAGTCGCCCGCACCGCCAGCGGTGAAGATCTCGCTCAGGGAGCCGGCAAGGGTGGAGGTCAGGAAGCTCCGGCCATCGTAGAAGAAGCCGCTAGCGGCGTCGCCGATAGTGTGTTCGAGCCGAGTCGCCGGCCAAGAGAAGGCGGTGCGGCCCTTCCTCGGCTTGCTGTAGAGGGTTAGGCGGCTACCAAGTTGCAGGCTTGCGGAAGACACCTTTCGCGTCTCTAAGGGTAGCTGGGAACTGGCTCTGGGAGACGACGCCGGAGCGGATCGTCTTCATGAATGTCGCCACGCTGGCGAGCTCGTGACTCGGGTGCTTCCGGGGATTCAGGACGCCCACATCGAGCCTGAGATCGTTGCGGACCAGTTGGATGGGCGTCACCAGATCGGAATCGTTCGTGATCAAAACAGCGAGGTCGTAATGCCCGAGGTGGCCGTCATGAAGCAGGTGGGACGCGAGGTTTACGTCGGACCCCTTTTCCTCAGTTCGGACAATTTTGATCGTCTGACGATCCCCTTTTTTCGAGCCGCCTATTGGAATGTAGCCTGCGACCGGGCGGTACACCTTATGCCTCGTGAACAACCCGAAGTGGGTTTCGAGGTTGGGAATCGTCGCGAGGGCGCGGAGGTAGGCTTGCTGGCGCGCCTGCTGCTGCGGATCGTCCGGAGGCGACTTTACCCAAGCCGTGTAGTAGTTGATCTTCTCAATCTGACTGCTCGGCAACAGGAATCCACATAGCTTCGAGAAGTCGAGCCACTTGTACGGCGTGTCCTTCACCGCCCCGTAGTAGAAATTGAAGCCGTCGATGTAGACGCGAGTTCTCAAAACGAGAAGAAAGTCCCTTTATACAAAAGAGCAGAGGCCAGACAACCGGAGCTGCCTGGCCTCGCGCCCTGCCCCCGAGGGAACAGGGGTGGTAAGTCATTACCATGGTAAGCAATCTCCGTACCACTCGTCAAGCTGGCAGCCTCCCTTGTCTGACTGCCCAGCAACGAGGCCACAAGCCCAATCAGCAGAGCGTTCAGATTCTACGCTCCTGCTGCACGAGACCAGGCTTCGTTCTCTCCAACCGATCCCTATCCGCCCCGCGCTACGTGGCTTGGGTGGAGCTTGGACAGCGTCTGAAGGCTGGCCATCAGCATGGCTTCAGTGACCCGCTCGGCGAGCGTTGCCTGCACCACGAGGCTCCAGGCGACCTCCACCTCCCCACCGAGCGCAGGTAGCAACTTTCGAAGGGGTAGCGAAGCCTCGCCCTCAGCTGCTTCAAGGTTCCTGAAAAACGGGTAAGCCCACCCAGAAGTTCAAGAGGTCGCCACTCGGTTCTCTCGGAAGATCTCGGCGGCCTCCTGCACCATCTGCTTCAGATGCTGGTCTCTGCCTTGGCACTGATAGACGCGGCCAAGGTGCAAAGAGACCAGAGCTCCATCGATTTGCAGACCCTGAGCCAGCAGCTCCTGTTTGACCGTTTCGAAGATGCTCTCCGCCTCCTCGAGCCGTCCCATGCCAGCAGCAAGCTCCCCCTCGATCCAGCGCAATCGCAGCAGGTCGGTGGAGCTGCCCAGCTCTTCGCTGAGCCTCCGAACCTGAGGAAGTAAAGACTCGGCCTCATGGAATCTTTCCAGATCCACTGCAGAGGCCAAACGGCCGTGCAGCGCGCAAAGCATCAATCGCGGATGAGTAGTTTCGGTGAGGCTCTGCTGCGCCCTTTCAAACAACCGCGCTGCCTCGTCGGAACTCCCCATCTCCCGGCAAGCGTGGGCCTCTTTCAAGAGAGTTCGCGCCAACCCCCGGACATCCTGAAGCTCTTCGAAAGCCTCCCGAACCTCCTCGAGAAGCTTGTGAGCCGAAGCGAAATCGCGACGAGTCAAATGAAGCGAAGCTTCTAGCGAGTCCACTTCCGCACTGATCGGCAGGAGGCCAGTGCCCAACCGTTGATGTTCCCGAGCCTGGCGAAAATTCCTCTCCGCCTCCACTAACCGATGCGTCACCCGCAAGGCATTTCCCATCACAGCATGAGCAAAAGCGCGGAGATCCTCGACGATCCGTGAACCGTACACCTCCGAGTTGAGGTGTACGATTACTTCCAGTGCCAGCTCTCCCAGTTCCAGAGCTTCCTCTGCATCCCGAGGAGCCGTCTCCCGGCTCGCCTGGCACAGCACGTCCGCCAGGGCAGGTGATCGGAACCGAGCACTATTGCGCACCAGGAGCAGCCTTCGGCCTGGCGGTTGTGCCAACAAGTCCTCCAAACGAGAAGGAGCCTGCCGCCTCTCATCGTCCAGACCACCACCGCCATGCCCCAAGAACTGGTCGAGCCCGCGAACGAGTTCCTCAGCGCGCTCGGGCGTCAGCGATTCTCCCGTTTCGCGGAACAGCGGCTCGGCGACCGCCCAGCATTGGGAGCACTGCGAGGTCAGGTGTTGCAAGCCGAGGGCAATTCTGGGATGACCGTAGAAGAGCACGCCCCAAGCCAAAGCTCCGAGAGACTCCTCAGTCAAGTGAGCTCCTTCCAACCGGTAGCGATCTTCTTCTGGCACCGGACCAGGTTTGCAACACCCTGGACACCTCAGGACCAAGTGCAGCACGGCTTCGCTCGAGCTAGGAGTCCGGCCGGCAAGCCAGAGGAGGTGCAGGAGATCGGAGGGGGTTAGATGCTGATCCGGGTGTTGGGGCATTGCTGGTCCTCGCTGCTCGTTGCGCTCGACTCCAGGTTACGCCTTCAAAAAGCTAGAACTCTGCGACGAAGTCTCTGAAGGCCGATTATGCAACACCAGACCCACCATGACTCTTGAAAAGCCATCAAAATTAGCGACGCTCGACGATTGGCGACAGCTAACCCAGAGTCTAAAAAATTACTCTCCCGACCAGTTAGACTTTGACCCGCCAGTCGCAATATTGACTAGAATCTTCCTTATTGCCTCCTGAGAGTAAATTAGACGAGTCAGGTCGGCCTTGAGTGCCCTCCTGAGGCCCTCGATCGATTTCACCATCTCGCCTTCCAAGTGAAGGATCGCCTTTCCAACCTCTTCAAAACCCACAAGGAGGATCTTCTGGATCACTCGCTGCTGATGGATTGAAGAAAACTCGTAGTCTTGGTCCGCCCTTCGCAGTAAGACTCTAATTTGTTCAACATAACCCTCTGGAACCGGTAGCCATTCAATTTCGCTATTCCACGCGGGAAAATTATGTTCGCGTCCAGTAAGGCACTCCTCATATAGGCGTGCTTGCTTCGCCATTTCTAGCGTACCGGCCATGTAGAGGTCTAGTGCCTTCGCCGCTTTCTCTGCTGCAGACCAGAACGGAACGAAGGCGCGATCCGCAAAATCTCTTTGCGCAATAGCTAGCTCCGCATCTACTTTCGAAATCTGAACCCACAAGAAGTCATATCGCTCCTTAAACCAGACGAGCG
>JAXHTF010000181.1 GCA_034211275.1 Acidobacteriota bacterium | reverse complement strand
CGAACTTTCCCCCCGGGAACAGGAGATCTACGCCGAGTCTGCCCTTCAGCTTCGCTGGGACGAGGGCAAGGCGCCCGTCACCCCGGCTGTCGTTAAGCCGCCTCGGGACTCGCGCATGTGATTCAGCGAGGGCTCTTGGAACTCCTCGACCCGATCCAAGTTCTCGATGAAGTTGGCCACCGCGTTCTCGTTGGTGGCGGACCCCACGAGACGGATGTTGTTGCGACTGACGTCCATGCGGCTGAGCCACACCAGCTCCGGCAAAGCCCGGGAGACGTGGTCCATCACCCGTACCGGCCCGATTTGGCTCAATTTCAAGTTCTGGATGACTTCGATCTTGCGTTCGAGCTCAGCGTTCTTCGCTTCGAAGGCGTTGACCTCGTCGATGATCGGCTTGAGGACCTCATACTCCTTCTGGAGTACTGCGGCCTCTTCCTTGCGATTGTCCAGGGTGTTGTGGAGGACCCAATACTCGAGACCGAGGAGCACGACACCGAAGATCACCCCTACCAGCAGAAGCAGCGAAGCGGCATTCTCCCGGTTGACGCTGGCGGCGAGGGGCTTGCGCTTGCGGACTGCCGCTGGCCGTTTGCTTTCGCCGATCAGATTAATCTTGATCATGAGCGTCTAGCCTCCCACCTTCCGGATCGCCAGCCCCACCGCCACCGCCAAGCGCGGCGCGATGGACTGCAGCCAGTCCGCGTCGAAGTCACTTTCCTTGAAGTGGATCCGACGGAAGGGGTTGAGCAGCTCGTTGGGCACGCCGAACCGATCCCGCAGAATTTGCTGCAGATTCGGGGTGAGGGCGCAACCGCCGGACAGCACCAGCTCCTCCACCGGCCCCTCGGAGGAGGTGGCGGAAAAGAAGTCGAAGGTCTTCTGGATCTCCGACGCCATCTCTTCGGACACCGAATCGAGAATCGGCCGAGCCTCGGCGGCGCTGTAATTGCCCACCGTATCGCCCCGCTTGAGGGCCTCGGCCTGCTCGAAGCTGAGACTGAACTCCCGCTGCAAGGCCTCGGTGAACTGATTGCCGCCGAAGGTGATGTCGCGCCAGAACACGGTGTTCCCCCGGGCCAGGACGTTGATATTCGTCACGCTGGCGCCCATGTTGATTAGGGCCACGACCTTGAGGGGATCGAGGTCGTAGTTGACCTCGTAGGCGTTCTGGATGGCGAAGACGTCGATATCGATGAGGGCCGGGGTCTTGCCGGTCTGGCTGATCACCGACTGATAGTCGTTGACCTTGTCGCGCTTGACGGCGACCAGCAGGACCTCCATCTCTTCGTGGACGGCATCCTCCTCCGACAGCACGACATAGTCCAGCCGGACGTCGTTGATGTCGAAGGGGATGTACTGCTCTGCCTCCCACTGGATGGACTCGGCGAGCTCCTCGCTGCTCATGGCGGGCAGCTGGATCTTCTTGATGATGACGGAATGACCGGACAGGGAGGTAGCGTAATTGGAGTTTTTACTCTTGCTCTCGTCGTTGAGGCGGTGGATCGCATCCACCACCAGCGACGAGTCCATGATGGAGCCATCGACGATGGCTTCCGGAGACAATGGATCCATCCCCAGGTGGACTAGCTGGAAGTCCCCCTTGCGCTCCTTTAGTTCTACGAGCTTGACGGCGGAGCTTCCGATGTCGAGCCCAACTACGCTTTTACTGCGCGAGAACAGCACAGGCAACTGCCCCCTTTCGGGGCCCCAAAAGCTCAATGGTCATGCTAGTTTAGGGCCACTTATTTAAAGCTTCGCTGGAGGCTAGCAGCATCCGGCTAGGGGTGTCAAGAGATTAGATTACTCTATGGCTATTTAGACCTTTCCGACTCCACTGCGAAGAAGGACCGAATGACTATACACGAAATCGGAGACGAAAAGAGCCTGGGGCGGCAGCTCAGACCTTGCGCCAGAGCTTTGGCCCGTGGTAGTCTTCGTTGCTCTGGTCACGGCGAGGGTCCCTCGGCCAGCAGATTGCCCGGAAGGATCCTCGATCGACCGCCAAGCACTTGAAGAACCAATAGCTTAGACCCAAAGAACGGAGCTTGCCAAGAGCTCGATTTCAGCGGGCGAGCTTCGATCGTAGGCCTCGGCTCGAAGAAGAATTCGGGGCATTTAAGGGGCTCAGAAGACAGGGGCTCAGGAGACTAGCGCAATGTCCAAGCGATGCGAGTACTGCGACAAGGGTACGGTCTTCGGCCGTAGCATCAGCCACGCCCACAATGTGACCTCCCGGACCTACAAGGCCAACCTGCAGCGCGTCCGGGCCTTCATCGACGGCCAGGTCAAGCGCATCTGGGTCTGCACCCGCTGCCTGCGCAGCGGCAAGGTCCAGAAGCCGCCGGTGCGCAACTGGAGCCCCGAGAACCTGGAGACCTGAGAACGCCGAAACCTGAGAGACAGGTTTCCGGCCTTCCCCAGACCGCCGCGGTCCCTTCCAGCGCACTCCATCCGGGGTGCGCTGTTCTGCGTTGTGATGAAGGAATCAAGGCAGGGCGCGGATGCCGGCACCGCCGTTCATCCGGCGCTCCACCCGGGTCATCCCCGGAATCGCTCGTAGCGCCTTGAGGATCTTCTCCAGGTGCTTGCGGTCCCGCACCTGCACCACCACCTCGATGAGCCCCACCCCGGGCTCCACCGTCTCGGCCTCCAGATGGGCGATATTGCTGTCGAGCTTGGCGATGACCTCGGTGAGCTTGGCGAGCATCCCCGGCTCGTCGGTGGCCTCGATGCTCACCGTCACCCGATAGCGGCTCTCCCCGTCCTTGGCCCATTGGACCTCGATCTCCCGGTCCTGGTTGTAGAGCAGGTTGCGGACGTTGGGACAATCGGCGGAATGCACCGAGACGCCACGGCCGCGGGTGACGTAGCCGACGATGTCCTCGCCGGGGACCGGACTGCAGCATTTGGCCAGATAGGCGAGCAAGTCTCCCTGGCCCTTGACCAGGATCGGGCCAGTACCGAAGGGCAAGATCTTGCGCACCGCCCGCCGCAGCCGCCCCGGCTCCTCCGCCGGCTCCGAAAGCTGCGCCTCGGTGAGCACCTGGGCCGCCACGTTCTTCGGCGCCACCTTGCCGAAGCCGATGCGCCCGAAGAGATCCTCGACGCTGGCCATTCCCTCCTGCTTGAGGTACTCCGCCATCGCCTCGCTGTCGTAGACCTTCTTGGGGCTGACCTTGTATTTGCGCAGCTCCTTTTCCAGCAGCGGCCGGCCGATCTCCACCGAGCGCTCCTTCTGCACCGCGTTGAGCCAGTGGCGGATCTTGCTCTTGGCCCGGGAGGTGACCACGAAGTTGAGCCAGTCCCGGCTGGGAGTGCTGTTGGGGCTGGTGAGGATCTCCACCATGTCGCCGTTGGTCAGCTGAGTCCGTAGCGGCACCAGCTTGCCGTTGACCCGCGCCCCGGCGCAGTGGTGGCCGAGCTCGGTGTGGACCTTGTAGGCGAAATCCAGCGGGCTGGCGCCTCGGGGGAAGCAAAACACCTGCCCCTTGGGAGTGAAGACGTAGACCTCGTCGGGGTAGAGGTCGATCTTGAGGGTGGTGAGGAAGGTCCGGGGGTCCTTGATCTCCTTCTGCCACTCCAGCAGCTGGCGCAGCCAGAGAATATTGAGATCACTGGCAGGGTTCTCCCCCCGGCCTTCTTTGTAGCGCCAGTGAGCCGCGATGCCTTCCTCGGCGATCAAATCCATCTCGCGGGTGCGGATCTGCACCTCGAAGGGCTGCCCCTTGCTCCCCACCACCGTCGTGTGCAGCGACTGGTAGAGGTTGGGCTTGGGCATGGCGATGTAATCCTTGAATCGCCCGGGCACCGGCCGCCAGTTCTGATGCACCACGCCGAGGGCCGCGTAGGTGTCTTTGTCGCTGTTGGTGATGATGCGGAAAGCCAGGTAGTCGTAGAGCCGGGAGATGTCGATGCCCTGGCGCCGCAGCTTCTGGTAGATGGAGTAGTAACGCTTGACCCGAAAACCGATCTCCGCCTCGATGCCCACCTCCTCGAGGGTGCGGGCGAAGCGCTCCCGGAGGCTCTCGACCTCTTCCTTGCCGAGCTTCACCTTCTCCTGGATCTTGGTGTGGAGCTCGGCGAATTGGTGCGGATAGAGAAAGTAGAAGGAGAGGTCCTCCAGATCCCCCTTGACCTTCGCCATGCCCAGCCGGTGAGCGATGGGGGCGTAGATCTCCAAGGTCTCTCGGGAGATGCGGCGGCGGGCCTCCGGAGACATGTGCTGGAGGGTCTGCATATTGTGCAGACGATCCGCCAGCTTGACCAGAATCACCCGAATGTCCTTGGCGGAAGCCAGAATCATCTTGCGGAAGGTCTCCGCCTGGGCCTGATCCCGACGCACGTAGGAGTGGCGACCGATCTTGGTCACGCCATCCACCAGCTCGGCGATCTCGACGCCGAACTTCTCCTCCAGCACCTCGCGGGAGGTCAGGGTGTCTTCGAGCACGTCGTGGAGCAAGCCGGTGGCGACGCAGACCTGGTCGAACTTCAGGTCTGCCAGCAGCAACGACACCGCCAGGGGATGGAAGAGGTAGGGCTCGCCGGAGCGCCGCTTCTGATCGCGGTGCATCTCGGCGGAGAATTCGTAGACCCGCCGCAAGAAGGTCTCGTCGTAGGGGCGACCCTGGGCTTCCAGGCGCTCCAGCACCGGGTCGAGATTCTCGACCTTGACGGCGGGAACGGGAGGCGGGATCTTCCGCGGCATCGGCTATCAGCCCTCCAGGCCTGGTTCAGTCGGTCGCCCCATCGGGCTTGCGTCGGAGAATGAGCCCCCGATTATAGGCCAGGCACCCTCACCCCTGGGAACCCATGTCGAATCCGTCGCGCCAGCGACACAGGACGCCGCCGGCGCCCGGCCGAGGCTCCGGCTTGCCAAACGACTCGGGCGGGCTCACCCAGAGCCCGCCCGAGTCGTTCTTCCGAGCTCTCTGCCGAGCCCGATCAGCGCGGGGCCACCGCCCGCCGCGCCTTCGCCTGGCCGACGAAATGATCCCAGGCCAGCACCACCGGACTCGCCACGAAGACCGACGAGTAGGTACCGATGATGATGCCGATCATCAGGATGAAGGCGAAGCCGCGGATCACGTCACCACCGAAGAAATACAGCGTGGAAACCACCAGGAAGGTGGTGCCGGAGGTCATGATGGTGCGGGTGAGGGTCTGGTTGAGGCTCAGATTGAGCACCTTGTACAACGACTCGCGGCGCATGCGCTGCATGTTCTCGCGCACGCGGTCGAAGACCACCACCGTGTCGTTCACCGAATATCCCACCAGGGTGAGGAAGGCGGCGATGGTGGTGAGGTTGAACTCGTAGCCGACGAAGGCGTAGAGGCCGAGGCTGATCACCACATCGTGCACGATGGCCACCACCGCGCCGACGCCGAACCGCCACTCGAAGCGGAAGGCGATGTAGCCGAGCATGCCCGCCAGCGACAGGATCACCGCCCAGACGCCCTTGCTCTGGAGCTCGCTACCGATCTGAGGACCGACGTTCTCCACCGACAGCAGGGCGTACTCGCCCAGGTGGGTGTTGCTTTCCAGGGCGGAGGTCACAGCCTCGCTGACGCCGGGCAGGCCGGTGACCTGATCCCAACTCTGAATCAGGCCGTCCTGGCGCCGCAGCTCGAGGATCTGCTCCGCCGCCTGCAGGTAGTGAGGATCGGGCTCCGCCGTCTCCAGCGCCGGCACTTCCGCCTCCACCACCACGCCATCGGGATCGAGCTCGGTGAGCAACGCCGCAATGTCGTCGGCGGCCTTGCGGTTGAGGTCGAAGCTCGACTCCGGAGCGACGTTGAAGCGCCCGTCCAGGGCCTCCAAGAGAGCATCGGAGGAGCCCTCCTCGCTGCCCTCGACGGTGGCGGTACGGATCAGCACCTCGTTGTCTTCCGGGGCTCCGAAGCGCTGCAGGGTGGCTTCCGGAAACCCGGCGTCCACCAGCACGTCGCGCAGCTCATCGAGGGGCGGCTGTTCCTGGAAACGCAGGGTGACCTGGGTGCCACCGGTGAAGTCGATGCCGATATTCAGCTTCTTGACGCTGACCAACACCACCAGGCTGGTGATGGCCAGGAGCAGGGAGAGAGCCCCCAGCACCTTGCGCAGGCGCATGAAATCGATCTTGGTATCGGTGAGAAATTGCATGTCTTGCTCCTTGGAGCCCGCCGCGATGCGGGGCGCCGCTCAGAAACTTCCTAGATGGAGAGACGCTCGACGCGCTGGCGGCGCGACAGCCAGAGATCGAAGAACCAGCGGCTGACGAAGACCGCAGTGAACACGGAACAGAAAATCCCCACCGAGAGGGTCACCGCGAAACCTCGAATCGGCCCGGTGCCGAACTGGAAGAGGAAGACGGCGGCGATGAGGGTCGTGATGTTGGCGTCCAGAATGGAGGACAGGGCTTTTCCAAAGCCCGACTCCACCGCCGCCTTCACCGTGCGGCCGGCCCGCAGCTCCTCGCGGATGCGCTCGAAGATGAGCACGTTGGCGTCCACCGCCATACCGATGGTGAGGATGATGCCGGCGATGCCGGGCAGTGTCAGGGTGGCGCCGAACCCGGCCAGCAGGGCGAAGACCAGAACCACGTTGAGGCTCAGCACCACCACCGCGTTGACGCCGCTGAGCAGGTAGACCACCAGCATCATCAACACCACCAGGGCGCCACCCCAAAGACCGGCGCGCACGCCCTGGTCGATGGAATCCTGTCCGAGGGACGGACCGACGGTGCGCTCCTCGAGGGTGACGATGCCCGCCGGCAGCGCACCGGAGCGCAGGGCGGTGGCCAGATCCGTGGCCTCCTCCTGGGTGAAGTTGCCCTCGATCTGGCCACGGTCGCGGATCTGCCCGCGCAGCACCGGCGCCGACAGCACCTTGTTGTCGATGACGATGGCCATGGCGCGGCCGATGTTGGCGGCGCTGACCTCGCCGAACTCTTCGCCCTTCTCGTAATCGAGGGTGAAGGAGACCACCGGCTCGTTGAACTGACCGGAGACCCAGCGGGCATCCTTGAGGTCACGGCCGGAAACCACGGCGTTGCGTTCCACCGCGATGAAGCGCGGCGGCAGCTCGACGCCCTCGGGGCCGCGGGTCTCGCCTTCCAGGATCTCCACATTGGGCGGCAGCTGACCGCCGTAGTGGGCCAGGATCTCCTCCCGGCTGTTGACCATGCCGCCCTCGCGGGGAAACTCGGCGAGGCGCCACTCGAGGAAGGCGGTGCTCTTGATCAGGCGCTTGACGCGCTCCGGATCCTCGACGCCGGGCAGCTGGAGCACGATGCGGTCGCTGTCCGCCAAGCCCTGACGCTGGATCACCGGCTCCGAAACGCCGTATTCGTCAATGCGGTTGCGGATGGTGCGCAAGGCCTGATCCACCGCCTGCTGACGCACCTGGCGCCGGGCGGCGTCGGTCATGGTGAGCACCACGGTGTTGCCGTCGCGCCGATAGTTCCAGCGGTTGGGGAAATAATCCCGGTGCACCGTACGGGCGATGTCGAATTCGTCGCCCCGCAGACCGGAGATGATGAACTCGGCCTGCGCCGGGACCTCTTCGGTGCCTTCAGCTTCTTCGACCTGGTCGGCGCCGGGGCGAGTCCCCTGGGCTCCGGTCACGCCCTCGTCCTTGAGGCGGGCGATGAAGCGGTCCATGTCGTTGGTGGTCTCGGAGCGCAGCGCGTCCTGGGTCTGAACCTGCAGCACCAGGTGCATGCCGCCCTGGAGGTCGAGGCCGAGGTTGACGCTCTCCTCCGGCGGCGTGACCATGAAGAACCCTGCGACGACGATGATGGCGATGATGACGCCGCGGGTGACTAGACTTGAATTCATCGGTTGCTCCCTGGATCACCTTCTCCCTGGAGGCCGGCAATGGCCGACCGGGAAATCTTGATCTTGACGTTGTCGGAGACCTTCAAGATCACCGTCGTCGGCTCCACCGCCGCCACTTCCCCATAAATGCCGCCGTTGGTGACCACCTTGTCGCCCTTCTTGAGCTTGTCCAGCAGCTCCTGGAGCGCCTTCTTCTGTTTGCGCACCGGGGCAAAGACGATGAAGTAGAAGATCGCGATGATCAGCGCCCACATCCCGAGGGTGGGCAGGAGACCTCCACCGCCGGGCGGTGCGGATTGAAAGGCGAGGATGGTGGGCATCATGACGTTCATTCCTTCGGCAGGCCCGGCGGACCGTGCCGTCGGGCGGACAAACCTGGCCATCGGAAGAACCTAGCCCTGCGGCTTCGAGTTGGGGTTCTGGGGAGCCGGAATCAAGCTCCGAGGCTCCTGGCTCCGATGGGATGGCGGTGATCGAGCTCTCTCTCGGACGCCCGGTTCAGCCGGCTTCGGGCTGGCCCACGGCGGCCGCGAAATCTTTCAACGCACCAGACTCGATAGCTTGCCGGAGATCCTCCATGAAGTCAAGGTAATGCTGGAGGTTGTGCAGGGTCGCCAGCACCGAGCCGGTGATCTCTCCGCTGCGCACCAGATGGTGCAGCAGTGCGCGGCCGATGCGGCGGCAGGCGGGGCAGGGACAGCCCTCCTCGATGGGACGCTCGTCGGTGCGGTAGCGGGCGTTCTTGATCTTCACCGGTCCCTGGCGGGTGAAGAGCAGACCGTGGCGGGCATTGCGCGACGGCAGAACGCAGTCGAAGAGGTCGACCCCCTGGATCACCGCGTGCAGGATGTCCCGAGGGTAGCCCACCCCCATCAGATAGCGCGGGCGGTCCGCCGGTAGCAGCGGCGCGGTCCACTCCACCACCTCCCGGCGATGCTCCTCCGGCTCGCCGACGCTGACGCCGCCGATGGCATAGCCGTCGAAGTCCAGAGCCTCCAGATCGCTCACCGCCTGCTCCCGGAGATCCCGGAACACTCCGCCCTGAACGATGGCCAGCAGCCCCCCGGTGCCGGGACGGCGCTGCCATTCCTCCCGCGCCCGCCGAGCCCAGGACAGGGTGCGCTGGGCCGACTCGCGGACTTCCTTGCGGGTCGCCGGCCACGGCGGGCACTCGTCGAGCATCATCGCCAGATCCACCCCCAGACGGCGCTGCATCTGCGCCACATTCTCCGGCGTGAAGCGCATCGGGGCGCCGTCGACGTGACTCTTGAATCGGACGCCGCCGTCATCGACGGTGCGCAGATCCGCCAGGCTCCAGACTTGGAAGCCGCCGCTGTCGGTGATCAGCGGACGCTGCCAACCGGTGAAGGCGTGCAGGCCGCCGAGCTCTTCGATGACGTCGATGGAGGGCCGC
The DNA here is from genome assembly GCA_034211275.1 of Acidobacteriota bacterium. Taxonomy (NCBI): domain Bacteria; kingdom Pseudomonadati; phylum Acidobacteriota; species Acidobacteriota bacterium. The sequence continues at coordinate 4,202 of JAXHTF010000181.1, read as the reverse complement.
AGGGCCAGGTGGTAGAGGTTGCACAACATGATGGAGGCCCCCACCTCCTCCAGGTTGTGGGGCGCCACGCCCTTCACCGCCCCGAGGGTTCCCACCGGCATGAAGGCCGGAGTCTCGATCACCCCGTGAGGGGTCGCCAAGCGCCCCCGGCGGGCCTGGCCGTCGCGGGCCAGGACTTCGAAGCGCAGACCGCGATTCGGCAGCTCGGGAGTCGTGGGGTTCATGGTGAAGTTCTAGCGGGACCGGTCGGCACCGGCGAGCAGAAGCGGCGGCCTCACAGGCCTCCGGCCTCAGCGAGTTCCCTGGGAGAGATCCACGGTGGTCACCTCGACCTCCGCCGGCAGCTCGAGCTGGAAGCGCGCCGCCTCCAGGTCGGGGTTGATCTCGAGATTCTCGAATTGGAACTCGGTGACGTCTCCATCCGCGGCTTCGATGCGCACCTTCTGGGGCAGATAGAGCTGCGGGTCGATCCACAGGGTCATGGAGGCGAGGCGCCGGGCGATGCGGTCGACGTTGGGGGTCAGCACGATGCGGTAGGGCACTTCGCCCAGCCGCTCGAAGGAAACCCGGGCGTTGAAATATTCGAGCAGGTCTTCCAGCGAGCTGGAGGCGCTCATGTACTGCAGAATGCGGTCTGAATAGCGACCCACTTTGGCCCGCTCGGCACGCTGCAGGTCCCGATACCAGGTGAGCATCTCGCCCTTGCGCACCACCACGGTGATAGGGTTCGGATTCTCATAGTCCCACCGAGCCCGATCCGGCGCCAGATAAGAGAAGTCTCCGGTGCTTTCCTCCGGCTCCAACAACATTTCGCTTTCCTGGTGCATGGTGAAGCGCGCGCTCAGCGCCTTCATCGCCTGCTGCTCGTGCTGCACCCGCGCCAGCAGGACGTCGAGACGCTCGCCGTCGCTGAGGCCGGGAGCGGTGGGGTCGGGAGCTGATTGTGCCCACGCCGTCGAGATGAGGGCCGCCGGGATGAAGGCCGTCGGAGCGAATATCGAAGCCGCCGTCAGGGCGACCATCAAAAGAGCTGAGGCTCGAAACTGCATCGTATCTCCAGAGGGTAATCCGGCCGGAACCGGACAGTCGATGGTATCTCCGGCTTCCGCGGCGCGCAACCACTTGCTTTGCTACTGATCGCCGCCCGGCACCGAAGTTTGCGGACGGAGAATATCTAAAGCAAGATCGAGGCCAGAGGCATCTAGCAACCCGCGGTTGACAGCTTCAAAAAGCGGGTGCTAGCTTCCCTCGGCCTGGTGTCGTCGTGATGACAGGCTTTTTGTGATGACGGGCCATTCGTAACGAGGGGCCTTTCGTGAGACTGGTCATCGCGAAACCGTCGTCACGAAATTATGGAGTCACCCTGCAAGAAGCGGGAGGGACGAAGATGTCCGACAACAAGCTTGGCCAGAAATGGACCTGCGAGGCCTGCAGCGCTCGTTTCTACGATTTGGGAAAACCCAACCCGGTTTGCCCAAAATGTGGCGTCGCCGTCAATCCGCCGGAGGAAGAGGAAGAAGAGTCGACCCGCAGCAAGCGCGCGGAAGACGAAGACCTCGACGACGACGATGATCAGGATCTGGACAGCGATCTGGACGATGACGACGACGAGGATGAGGACGACGAGGATCTAGATGACCTCGACGATCTAGATGACGAGGATGACGAAGACGACGAGGACGACGACTTCGACGACCTCGATGATGACGACGACGACTGATCCCGGCTCCCCCTTTGCAGACTCCCCGGACGGGGACTCCCGGGCTCGGGATTCGTCGCAAACCGTCGTCCTGGGGCTGGGCGCCAACAGCGGCCACCCACAGCGCAACCTGAGCACCGCCATCGGTGCCCTGGGGCGCTGGCTACGCCCCCTCCACGTCTCCCCCCTCTACCGTAGCCACCCTGTCTCCCAGCTCCCCCAACCGGACTATTTCAACCTGGTGGTCCTCGGCCGCACCGAGCTCGCCGCCGAGGATCTGCTGGCGGTGCTCAAAGCGCTGGAGCACCGCCAGGGCCGGCGACAGGACCAGCGGAATTCTCCCCGGCCGCTGGACATCGACCTGCTGCTTCACGGACAGCGGATCTGCCACCGCCCAGAGCTCACCCTGCCTCATCCACGGCTGCGCCAGCGCCGCTTCGCCCTCGCCCCGCTGGTGGACCTGGCGCCGGATTTGCCGTTGCCACCGGATGGCTGTTCCGCCGCCAGCGTTCTCCACCAACTCGGCGCCGAGGCCGGCGGCCACGCCGAGCCGGTCCCCTGGCCCCCGGATCTCGATCCGAACCGCCCCGCTCCCGGCTGATTCGCCGGAATCGACGGAGAACGCTTGCTGATACCATCGCGCCTCCACCCAAGAAGCCCCAGGAGCTGCCAACGTGCTATCCGTCCGAGACCCCATCCACGGCTTCATCCGCGCCGACGCCCTGGAAGAAGCTCTGATCAACAGCCGCCCCATGCAGCGGCTGCGCTTCATCCATCAGCTGGGCTTCACCCACCTGGTGTATCCCGGCGCCGAGCACAGCCGGTTCAGCCATGTGCTGGGGGCCATGCATCTGGCGGGGACGGTCTACGATCGCCTGGCGGCGAATAGCGGCCGCCGGCTGCCGGAGGGGCCCCACGTGCCCCAACGGCGCCTGGTGCGGGCGGCGGCGCTGCTCCACGACATCGGTCACGCGCCCTTCAGCCATTCCGCCGAAGATCTCTTCGAGAACGGCATGGACCACGAGGACATGACCCGCCGACTCCTCGAGCTGGACGAGATCGCCGAGATCTTCCAGCGCCACGGCGACGGCCTGGAAGCCGGCCAGGTGATTCGCCTGCTGAAGGGTGGCGAAGGCCACGAAGAACGGCTGCTGGCGCAGATCGTCTCCGGCGAGCTGGACGTCGACAAGATGGACTATCTGCGCCGCGACAGCCTGTATTGCGGCGTGCACTACGGCAATTACGACCTGGAGCGGCTGCTGGACACCATGCTGCCGCTGGAGGATCCCCAAAACGGCACCTGGGGCATCGGCGTCGACGAGGGCGGCGTGCACGCTCTGGAGGCGTTGATTCTGGCGCGCTACTACATGTTCACCCAGGTCTATTTCAACGTCACCGGCAAGGTGCTGGAGCTGCACTTCAACGAGTGGCTGCGGGAGACGGGACGGACCTGGCCCTCGGATCCCGAGGCCTTCCTGGTGCAGGACGACGTCTGGTCCATGGCCGAGATGCGCCGCTCCGAAAGCCGCCATGCTCGGGCCATCACCGAGCGCCGCCGGTTCACCCTCGCCTTCGAGAGCCGCGAGCACCTGGAGCCGGACGAGAAGCGCCGCCTGGAAGCGATGGTTCCGGAGCTCAAGGAACAATTCGGCGAGCACCGGCTGCTGATCTCCAACTCCGAGAAGAGCCCGCACCGGCTGGGGATCTCCCGGGTCCTGGTGCGCGGCCGGGAAGGCGCCCTGGAGCCCATGGAGCACTCCAGCCAATTCCTCCGCCACATGACCCGCATCGACCGCTACCGCATCTACTCGCCGCCGGAAGCCGCCGAGCAGGTCGCCGCCGAGATCCGCCGCCGACTGCAGGGATGACCCCGCGCTAGCACCGACGGTCTACAATTTCTTCCAGGAGGTCATGTCTTGGGTTCATCCGATGCAGATTCGAACAACACCGTCCGGCGCATCGCCGTCAACACCGGCGGCGGCGACGCTCCGGGCCTCAACGCCGTCATCCGGGCGGTGGTCCTGTCCAGCCTACGCCGGGGCTGGGAAGTCTTCGGCATCCGCACCGGCTACCTGGGACTGCTGGAGGATGGGGAGGAGGGACTGATCCCCCTCAACGCCGACAGCGTCCGCGGCATCACCCATCAAGGCGGCACCATTCTCGGCACCAGCAACCGCGGAAATCCCTTCGCCATGCCCGGAGAAAAACCCGAGGACGAGCCCACGGACCTCAGTGCCGAGGTGGTGGAGCGCTTCCGCCGCCATCGCCTCGACGCCCTCATCGCCATCGGCGGCGACGGCAGCCTGACCATCGCCCGCAAGCTCCACGAGCAGCATGGCCTACCGGTCATCGGCGTGCCCAAGACCATCGACAACGATCTGGAGGCCACCGAGGCCACCTTCGGCTTCGACACCGCGGTGGCCACCGCCACCGACGCCATCGACAAGCTCCACTCCACCGCCGCCAGCCACGAGCGGGTGATGGTGGTGGAGCTCATGGGCCG
>JAXHTF010000180.1 GCA_034211275.1 Acidobacteriota bacterium | reverse complement strand
GGCCCTCGCCGATGGCGGTGTCGCTGAACAGGCCGGCGAGGTTGAGCTCCAGGTGCTGCTGGGGCCGCAGGCCTCGTTCCTTGATCGCCAACACGTTGCCGTCGCCGTCCTTGAGGGTGATTTCCACCCGGCCGCCGCCGAGACCGAGGTTGACGACGCCGTAGCTGCTCTTGAACAGATCGCTCTGCTCGGCGCCGAAGTCGAGGATCGAGGCGCCCCCGGCCTCCAGGGCGGTGCGCTGGTTGACCAACATGCCGAAGCGCAGGCCCTCTTCCCCGCCGCCTTCGGTATTGGCGAAGGCGAAGCTGAGCAGCCGCGGAGCGGTGTTGGTGGAGTTCTGCCAGCTGACCTTGAGGGCGCCGGTGCGCTCGCTGAGGCCGAAGAGATCCTGGATGGGGTCGTCCACCAGCAGGGTCTGGCCGGGGCTGAGGGTGACCTGGGCGGAAGCGGGGGAGGAGTTGTCCTGGCCGCGCTCGAGCAGCTCGAGGGTCAAGAGCGTCGGTTGAGTGGAGGGGTTGTAGGCCACCAGCTGACTGATCAGGAAGACGTCGAAGAGGCCGCGGTTGCGCACCACCCGGGGTAGGTAGAGGGGGTTCTCCTGATCCTCGGTGAGATCTGCCGCGGGGATGAAGATCTGGTCCTCTGAGCGGGCCTCGAGGAGAGTCGCGGAGGCGACGAAGCGGGTGCCCGCGGTGTTGTTGAAACGGGCGGTGAAGGGACCGGGCCGGCCGCCCACGTCGGGGAAGAGGCCGAGGGTCCGCTGGAAGCGCATGGAGCGCGGGGCCACGCCGAAGGTGGTGGTGCCGACGGTGGCGCCGGTGGCGTCGAGGAGCTGGATGTCCACCCGGCCCGGCACGTCTTCCAGATTGGCCACCAGCAGGGTGCTGATGAATCCGTCACCTTCGAGGATGCCGGGTACGACTTTGTCGTCGGCGGTGATGCTCTGGGGTCCGTTGGCGCCGACGAATTGCCCGAAGCTACCCGGGGTGCCGGTGGAGAGCTCGACGAAGGAGCGGGAGATGGCGCGCAGGTCCGGCCCCGCACCGCCGGTGGGTACGAGGCTGCGGATGGCGATGGCACCGCTGGTCTCGGACTCGCCGAAAACCGAGGAGACGGCGTTGGGCAGGAAGAGGGAGGTGCCGGGCATCACCGTCAGCTGGCGCCGGATGGGGTCGAGGTTGGACAGGCCGCGGGTGAGGAAGGCGAGCTCCGCCACCGCCGGGGCGTCCCCGGAGTTGTGCAGCCAGACGTTGGTCTCGAAGGTGCCGGTGTTGCCGCGCTGACCGAAGAGCGAGCTCTGAATCACCGACTCCGACTCATCGAAGGCGCTGCCGCCGTCCCCGACCACCAGCGACATGGGCGCTGAGCGGCCGGTCTGGTCCAGGTTGCCGGTGGCGACGGCGGTGACGGAGTAGCTGCCGGGCTCCGTGAAAATGTGGGTAAGGCAGAAGCGGTCGGAGTCGCAGGGGACCTCCCGCACGCCCAGACCGTTGGGCTCGATCTCCCAGGTCATCTTCTCCACCGGTCCGGTGAAGGTGGCTTCCAGGCTCACCGGCTGGCCGGTTTGAAGCGCCCCCGGGGGTGCCACGAGGGCGGCGGTGACGGGGATCAGCGGCGGGGTCTGCACCGTCACCGTCGAGCTGCGTCCCAGGCCGCCGCCGCGCACCGAGGCCACCTGGTACTGATAGAGGGTGCCCGGATCGAGGCCGCGGTCCTGGTAGACGGTGCTGTCGGCGTCGATCTCCGCCACCGTCACCTGGGTCCCGCCGTCGGCGCTGCGCAGGATGCGGAAGGAGGTCTCGTCGGTGCTGTTGTCGGTCCAGGTGAGCAGGGCGTCGAGCTTGTTGAGGCTCACTTCCAGGCCGCTGGGAGCCGCCGGACCGGACGGGCCGGCGCTCCGGGCGTAGAGGGCGCGGGCGGCGCGCTCGTCGTCGACGCCGAGGGCGGTACCGCGGCTGGCCCGGTGGGCGAAGGCGCGCATGATGGCGTCGTTGAGGATCGGGTCATTGCCGGCGCAGGGCGGCACCGGGCCATCCTGAGTCTCGGCGCAGCTGTGGCCGATGCCCAGGGTGTGGCCGAACTCGTGGATGATGACGATTTCGAAGTAGGTCTCGTTGCCGAAGCCACAGCCGGATCCTCCGTCGTTGGTGACGATGTCGGCGCCGAGGATCTGGATGTAGGTGCGGCCTTGCCACTGGCCGGTGAAGCCGGGATCGAACCACGGGCCGCCGATGGCCAGGACGCCGCCGCCGATACAGTTGCCGTCCACCTCGCTGTTGGGATCGTTGAACAGGACGGTGTTGATGTTGTCGAAGTCCTGGAGACCGCCGGTGGCGCCGGTGGTGCCGGCGTATTCCAGGTTGATATTCGAGCCGGAAGCTCGGCTCCAGATGCCCAGGGCGTTGCGCACCTGAGCGACACCGCCACCGGAGGGGCCCTGCTGGCCCGTAGTGTGAGAGAACCATTGCACCGACCGGCCGGCGTCGAAGTCGAACCAGCGCATGTTGCGCCCACCGTTGGTGAAGAGGGTGAATTCGTCCTGAATGCTCTGGATCTGGGGCTCGGGGAGCTGGACGAAATAGTCCGCCTGCCGCTGGACGCCGGTGCCGCGGTCCCGCAGCCATTCGACGAAGACGTCGTAATCCCGCACCCGTTGGCCGGCCTGGGGCGCCTGCCCCGGGGCCGCGATCTCCACCGCTTCCGACAGGTCCCGCAGGGCGAGGTCGAAGCCGTGGGAGCGGTAGGAGCGGAAAGTGCCCAGCATCAGGTGCCGAATGCCGAAGGTGCCGTCCTGCCGCGGAGCCAGGAAGAGGAGCGCCCGGTCGCCGGTGCGAAAGCTCGGAGCTCCCCAGATCTTCAGCTCCAGGCCGCTGGCGCCGACGCCGCCGGGGACCCGAACCACCAGCACGCTGCCGGGAGCGCTACCCTTGATCAGGCTCTGCACTTCCACCAGGTAGTCGGTTGCGGGCCGCTCGCCGCCGGGCGCTCCTTCCACTGACAGCACCTCGACCTCGGCGATGAGGGGAGTGGCATCGACCAACGCCTCGTCGGCGATCCACTGGTAGGTGGTGGCTTCGGCAGGGGCCGCCGGCAGCAGGAGGGGCAGCAGTAGGGCGAGGGCGAGGAGCGGCAGGAGTCGGTGAGCTTTGGGCGGATGGGTGCGGGACATGGAGAAGCTCCTTAGCAGCAAGTAAAAACCTGGGAGAATGTCATTGCAGCATGATACCACTGGGCAAAACCCCATCCAAGGCGATTTCATTCCCGGAGAGGCGAGGTGGTACGGGCTCAGCGTCGGCGGACCGGCTGGCCGGCGACGGCGGTGCGGTTGCGGCCGGTTTCCTTGGCCACGTACATGGCGGCGTCCGCTAGCCGCAGCAGAGTGCTCTTGCGCTGTTCCGTGTCGGTGTCTTCCGTGATGTGCCGGCCCATGGTGGCGATACCGATGGAACAGGTGAGCCCGCGGAGGTTGAGGGGCTCGCTCTGGATTTCCCCTTCGACGCTACAAAAAGCCTTGGCGGGAACCAGGGTGCGGATCTGCTCCGCCACGTCGACGGCTCCGTCGATGTCGGTGTCGGGGAAGACCAGGACGAATTCGTCCCCGCCGTAGCGCGCGGCGATGGCTTTGTCATCGGGAACGATGGAGCGCAGCATGGCGCCGAATTCCCGCAGCACCTGGCTGCCGGCGAGGTGGCCGTGGGTGTCGTTGACGCGTTTGAAGTAGTCGAGGTCGATGAACAGGACCGCCAGGTCCCGTTCGGGTTTGGAGCACTCCAGGATCGCCTGGGAGAGGGCGATGTGCAGGTAGCGGTCGTTGAACAGGCCGGTGAGGTTGTCGCGTTTGGCGATCTCCTGCGCCTGCCGCCCGTCGAGGACGTTCTGGATCGAGATGGAGATATAGCCCGCGAAGATTTCCAGCAGGTTGCGGTCGGTGTCGTTGAAGTGATCCATGCCGCGGCGGTTGATCAGCTCGAGGACACCGCAGACTTCCTGCTCGATGCGGATGGGCACGGCGATGAGGGATTCGGTGGTGTAGCTGGTGACCTCGTCGACGGCGGAGTAGAAGTAGGGATCCGAGCGCACCTCACCGGTGGTGTAGGTCTTGCCGGTGACGTAGACGTGGCCGGCGATGCCCTCGGTGACCGGGATGGAGGTGCCCACCAGACCTTCGGACTTCTCGCCGAAGGCGGCGATGAAGGTGAGCTGCCCCTGGGTGCGGTCCTTGGATTTGCCCACCGGGTCGTCCAGCAGGATGGAGCCGGCGGCGGAGGGTACGAACTCGTTGGCCTTGCGCAGCACCTCCACCAGGTTCTCCGCCAAGTTGAGCTCGAGGGGAAAACTGGGGCGAGCTCGCCGCCGGTGGAGGAAGTTCTCCAGGCGGATCAGCTCCAGGCAATGGAAGCTGGAGGCGGCGTCATCGTCCACCATGGCAGCGTTCGCGGGGGCTGGCAGAGGAGCTTCGGGTTGTTGAGCCACGGTTCTCAAAAAGTCAAGGTTGAGCGCTCAAGATATCAGAGCCGCCGGCTGGGGCCAAGGAATGGCGGGCTCAGCGGCTCAGCTGCCGGCCCAGGGTGCGGCAGCGGCGCAGCAGGTCGGCGCGCAGGGCGGCGTTGTCGGAGAGCTGGGGGGCGCGGCGGAGGAAGTCCAGATCCTCCACCAGGCGCTGTACGTCGTCGGCCGTGTCGGCGAGGCCGTGGCGGCCGTGATTGTGACGGCGCAGCCAGGGGGCCCACCGGGATGCTTTGAGCTCTTCGATCTCGGGCCAGCGCAGGGCGAGGAGGGAGCGGAGATAACGTTCCATGGCCTGGGCCGCAGCGGCATCGGAGGCCTGGGCGGTGGCGCTCTTCAGCTCCGCCAGCCGTTGCCGCAGGCTGGGCGCCTCGACCCTGGAGGTCCTAGAGCTGTGCTTCTCTGAGCTCCTTCCGGGATGGGGCTCACCGCCGGTGTCTCGGCTCCGGCCCCGGCGAGCGAGGAAGAAGCCTCCCGCTCCGGCCGCCGCCATCAGCATCAGCACCGCCAGGATCGTCAGCGTCCAGGACCTGGAACGGCTACCGGAGGATTCTTCCGAAAGGGGCTCCTCGGCGCTCTTGGAACCGGTGGTTGAGGTGGTTCCGGTGGCGAGCTCGCCGGAGCGGACCACCCGCAGAGGCGTTGCCGGAGCGGTGGCGGTGCGGTAGGTCTCCTGCCGCGGGTCGAAGAAGGGGATGGAGACCTCCGGCACCGTCAGCTCTCCCTGCTCCCTTGGCACCAGGAGAAAGCGCCAGGTCCGTTCCCCGTGGACCGTGCGGCCCTGGACCTCCTGCTGGAGATCCTGCTCCGCCAGGGAGGCTTCGAGGCCCTCCGGCAGCTTCGGTCGGGGAGGGGCTACGGAGGCCAGGGAGCCGGTGCCTTGGAGGGTCAAGTTCCACATCGCCGCCTCTCCCACGGCAACTTCCGCCGGCTCCAGCCGAGTGCTCAGCCGGAAGTCGCCGACGGCGCCGGAAAAGCCTTCCGGGGCAGGATCGGGCAGAGGGCGCACCTCGAGGGTGAGATCGTTGCTGCGGCGCTGGAGGAGCTCTCCCCGGGGCGCGTCGGCGGTGCCCTGGTCGGCGATCATCTGGGCCTCGGCGCCGCGGATCTCCAGCTCGCCGGCGCGGAGGGGAAAGAGAGCGCGGCGCAGGAGCACCGAGCGCTGGTAGGAGCGCCCACCGTATTGCACCGGCTCCCCGGGGGCCCCCGGCGGCACCGAGATCTCTCGCACCCAGAATCCGTGGAATTGGGGCAGCTCCCGGGGGCGGATGGAGTGGACATCGGCCTGGTAGTAGATGTAGAGGGTGTAGACCACCTGCTGGCCGACGTAGGGGCGCCGTGGGCTGGCCTGGGCTCGCAGCAGCACCCGGGGTTTGCCGGCGGGGCGCTGGGGAGGGGTGGGGACGGCGGTTGCGGGCTCTTCCTTAGGCGGTGCGGTGGCGGTGGCGGGAGATCCGGGGGGAGCATCTCCCAGGGGGGTGTGGGGGCTCTCCGGTCCCGGCAACGGTCGCCGCCCGTCTCCGGGAGGGCGCATGCCGTTGCCGGTGGGTCGGGGCTGGACCCGAAGGTTACGGCTAGGCAGTTCGATGCGCCGGCCGTCGACCTCCACCCGCAGGCCGAAGACCCGGGCGGCGCCCACCGCCTGCGGCGAGAGCAGCCAGCGGAACGTCACCTGCCGGCGCCCCGAGGCGTCGCGGGTGCCGACGGCGGTGCGGGGGCCGTCGGCGACCTCCAGGTTGGCGAGGCGGAAGGTGGGAGGCTCCATGCCCTCCAGCCCGCTCCCGCGCACCGAGATGCGCAGCTCCGCCAGCTCCGTCACGCCGATCACTCCCGGGTTGAGCTCGGCGCTGGCCTCCACCGGTGGTTGGGCCTGGGCCGCCGAGACGACAGCCAGGAATCCCAGAGCGATCCCCACACCAATCCCCAGACCAAGCCCCAGACCAAGGCATAGCTCGTAGGCGAGACGAAAAGCTCTCACCAATCCCGCGCCCCCGTAGAACGGCGCCGCGGTTCGGAGTCCTGGCGGTGTCCGCTGCGCTCCAAGTCTTCTACCGCCCGCAGCAGGGCCCGGGCCGCTTCCGGGCTGAGGTCCGGCTGGGGCCGGAAGCGGTCGCTGGCGGATCGAGGATCCTCCGTCGGGGAGCCCGCGCCGCTGTTGGGGGCCTCGTCGGGAGAGGGTTCCGGAGGCTGATTCTCGGGGGCCGGCGAGTCGCCTTCGGGCTGCGGATCCGGCGGCGACGGAGGTTCCGGCGGTGGCCGTAGCGCCCACTCCAGGTTGAGCTGCGCGCGCTGATGCTGGGGGTTCCGCCGCAGGGCTTCCTCGAAGGCCTGGATGGCCCGCCGCCGGTCTCGTGGATTCCGTGGGCCGATCAGAAGGCCCGTGCCCAGGTTGTACCAGGCGTCCGCCGCCAGGGCCGGGTTCTCGGCGGTGCGGGCGGCTTTCTCCAAGTGCTCGAGGGCCGCTGCCACAGCTTCCGAGGACTCCTGTTGATTCGTTGCCCTCTCGGACCCCAGCTCCCAGGCCAGTCGGGCCGAGCCGGCGTTGAAGAGCAGGGTCGCATTCTCCGGATCCTTCTCCAGGGCCGCCTCCGCCGCCGCGGTGGCGAGGGCCGGATCCCCCTGGGTGTAGGCCTCGACGGCGAAGCGGCTGAGGCGCCGGGGACTCTGCCAGAGGCCTCTCCTCACGGGTTGATCGGCGGGCCGAGCCGAGTCGCCGGGAAGCTGAGGCCCGCCGGTCGGGCCGTCCGCTGGCGCTGGCGCCTGGCCGCTGGCCCAGGGTAGGACCAGCAGACAGAGGAGGGCCGCGGTGCCGCGGGCTCGCCAGCGTCGCCGAGCCCAGCGGAGACCTCGCCGAAGGCGTTGGTGAGCGGCGCTCCAGCCTGTCCTCGTCAGGGCTCCGGCGCGGTGCAGCCGGGTGCGGAGGTCGAGGGGGGGAGTCCGCCCCACGGGGCCGTCGCCGAGGAGCAGATGGCCGAAGAGGGCCAGGGCGGCGAGGAGCAGCGGTCCTTGGAAGGCCTCGCGCACAGGGGCTCCCGGCTCGTCACCGGAAGGAGCGGAGTGCAAGCTCTGGATGAGGGGAGCGAGGGACGTGTCGGCTCGCTGTGCCCACAGCAGCACGCCACCGGTTTCCCGCACCAACGAGCGGAGCGGCTCCTCCCGGGCTCGGCTCACTACCTCCCGGCCATCGGCGTCGCGTTTGAATCCGCCTTCGGGAAGCGGCAACCGGCTGCCTTCCCGGGTGCCCACGAGCACACCGTGGACCCTGATCCCGGACCCCCGGAGGACCTCGGCGAGCTGCTCCGCGAGGTCTGGTGCCGAGGCTCCCGTCCCGGATCCTCCCCCGTGGTCCTCGCCGTCGGTGAGCACCACGATGGCCCGCGGTCGGGCGGCGGCGCGTCGGGGATTAGTTGCCGGGGCGCCGGTGGTCGCCGAGGAATTCGAGGACAAGAGGTCCGTAGCGACATCCAGCGCCGGCGTCAGCGCCGAACCGGGGCGCTCCATGGAACCGGCCTCGAGGCCCTCCGCCTGCACCAACAAGAGGTCGTGGTCCGCGGTCAGGGGAGACAGCACCCGCGGCTCCGCCTCCCACTGCAACAGCGCCAGTCGGTGATTCGGCAGGGCGGCGGTGAGCTCCCGCAGCGTGCGGCGGGCCACCGCCATGCGCGAGGGGCGGACATCGTCGGCGGCCATGGAGAAGGAGGTGTCCAGGGCGAGGATGACATCCCCCGGAACCTCCCGCGCTGGGCTTGGCTCCGGGGTGGTTGCCCGGGGCAGGGTGCCATCCATCGGCGGTGCGGGGCGCTGGGGACGGGCGAGGCTCAGCGCCAAGGCGGCCACCGCCAGTGCCAGCAAGGCCACCGTCGCCGCCGTCCACCGGGGATCGTGGTTTGGCAGCAGCCGGTGCCACAAATACGGCGCCACCCACCGCCGGGCAGCGCGGTGCCAGCGCCACCACAGGCCGGCAGCGGCGCCGGCGGCGAGGGGCACCAGCAGCAGGAGGAGCAGGGATCCGGGCTCGGCGAAGCTCATGGCGGATGGCTCCAGCCGGCGGCGGCGAGGACCAGCGGCAGCAGAGTCAGAGCCAGCGCCGCGGAAGCCCAAGGAACGAAGAGCTCCCGAGTCCGGCGGTGGCGGGCGACGACGATCTCGCTGCGCTCCAGCTCGTCGATCTCGGCGAAGACCTGCTCCAATCCCTCCTCGTCGGTGGCGGGGAAGTACCGCCCGCCGGTGCGCTGGGCGATGGCCTGGAGCAGCTCCTCATCCACCTCCAAGCGGGTGTAGCGACGCTCCACCTGCTGCTGACCGGTGCGCGGATTGGTGAAGGTGCGGGGCACCGGCACCCGCTCGTCGGTGCCTACTCCGACGGTGTAGACGCGGATCCCCAGACCGGCGCAGAGGGCGGCGGCGGTGGCTGGGTCGACCTCGCCGCCGTTGTTGGCGCCGTCGGTGACCAATACCACCACCCGCGTGGCGGCCTGGCTGTTCTCCAGCCGCAGGGCGGCGGTGGCCAGAGCGACGCCGATGGCGGTGCCGTCGGGCAGGCTGTCCAGCTCCACCGCTTCGAGAGCCTGGATCAGGGCCCGGTGGTCGAGGGTCAGGGGAGAGCGGGTGAGGGCGGTGTCGGCGAAGATCAGGGCGCCGATGCGGTCGCCGGGCCGCCGCTGGACGAAGTTCCGCACCACGTCCTTGGCCACCGCCAAGCGATTCTGCGGTTGGAAGTCCTCAGCGGCCATGGAGCCGGAGACGTCCAGGGCCACCAGGATGTCGATGCCCAGCCGGGTCTCTTCCTGCCAACGGTCCACCGCCTGGGGCCGCGCCAGGGCCACCACCACCAGCGCCAGGGCGGTGAGGCGCAGGTAGAAAGCGGCGTGGAGTCGCCAGCCGCCGCGGGCTTCCTGGGGCAGGGAGCTGTAGAGCTGGGCCTGGGCGGGGCCACGGCGGTGGTGACGCAGGATCAGCCACGGAAGGACCAGCCAGAGCAGCAGCCAGGCGGGGTGGGCGAGGGTGTCGAAGGACATCAAGGTGCTCCCCGATCTTCTTCGAGGGAAGCAGGCAGCGCCCAGGCGTTGGCCAGCTTGCGGGCCGCTGCCAGCCGGCCGACCATCACCTGGCGGGTGCTCGGATGACCGCCGAAGCGCACGGCGTCGCATTGCCTCAGCAGATTCGCGGCGGGTTCCCGGCGGCGGGTGGGAATGCCGGCGATGCTCAAGACTCGCTCCACCTGCCGGGTGGAGGCCCGTTCACCGTCAAAGCGTAGGGTGCGTCCCAAGAAGCGGCGCAGGGCGTGGCTCAAGTCATGGTGGAAGGCCACCGGGTCGGGAGCCCGGCGCCGCAGGTTGACGAGGGCCTGGAGGAGCTCCTCCCCGGGAGTGCCCGGGCCGGCGGCGGCGAAATGCTGGCGATAGAGGTAGGCGAGGCTCGCGGTGGTGACGATCACGAGGAGGAGGCCGGCGAGCCAGAGGCCGCTGACCCCCGGGAGGGGCTTGGGCGGCACCGGCGGCAGCGGCCCGGCGGCGTCCGGCGGCAGCAGGGCAGCGATCTCCACCGTCGCGGCCGGAGTCAGGGTCGGCTCGTCCCCTGGCCGTTCACCGGCAAAGATCGCCACCGGCGGCAGCACGGCGGGCCCGGGGCGGAAGACCCGCAGGGTGAGGCGCTGGCGGTAGAGGGTCGCAAGCTGGCGCGTGGATTCGCCGTCGGCCTCCTCGCCTGGGATTTCCTGTTCTTCTACTGCCGCCACCGAGACGATTTCCGCGTCGCCCCAGCGCTGGCGCCAGCGGGGGAAGCGGGGGCCAGCCTCCGCCGATCCCGTGATTTCCACCAGCACCTCGAAGGGCAGCCCCACCGACAGAATCCCCGGCTCCTCCGGTAGCTCGACGATCACCGCTGCTTGAGGAGCGTCCGCCGCGCCCTGGGCCGTGGCACGGTCGAGAGTCCCGGCGAGAATCCCCACCAGCAGCCCGGTCAGCAGAGCGACGGAGCCGGCAAGGGCCCATCTCACGGGCGCGGGTTGGTGTGCAGACCCGCGGCTCGGACGCTGCGAAAGTTGGTCCCATGGTGGGCTGGCGCCCACCCTACGGGAGGTCGTCGGCCAGGAGCTCTGTGGGATGGGCGCCAGCCCACCCTCTCCACCTTCGGGTCTTGGGGCAGAGAGATGGCGCATCAACGGCTCAGACGCCGCCGGCGGGCCTCGAAGAAGGCCAGCAGGGGCGGCAGGTAGGGGCGGTGGGTCCACAGGGTGACGTGGTCGAGGCCGAGGCTGCGGGCGCGCTTCTGCAGCTCCAGCCGGTGACGCCGCCGGCGGGCAGCCAGCTGCTCCGCCGGGGAATTCCCGGGGCGCAGGGGACGGGGTAGCCAGCCGGTGGCCCAGGGGCCGCGGCCGAAGAGACCCCGGCGGCCGGTCTCGGCATCCTCCAAGACCACCGGCGGGGTGCGGGGTGGCTCCAGGTCATGGGGATCGAGGAGCTCCAGGAGCACCACATCGTGGCGCCGGGCGGCTTTGAGGGCGCGCTCGCAGGAAGCTTCGAGAAAGTCCGACAGGATGAAGAGCACCACCCTCCGGTCGAGGGCGTTGAGCAGCGAGTCCAGCCCCTCCTGGAGGTTCGTGGGGCCACCGCTGGGTCGCGCCAGCACCTCCGAAACCACCCGCAGCACGTGGCTACGACGGCGCCGTGGCGGCAGGAAGTGCTCCAGCCCGTCCCCTAGCAGCGCGGCCCCCACCCGGTCCTGGTTGCGCAGGGCGGCGAAGCTCAGCAGCGCCACC
Organism: Acidobacteriota bacterium; assembly: GCA_034211275.1. NCBI lineage: Bacteria > Pseudomonadati > Acidobacteriota > Acidobacteriota bacterium. Next base: position 2,265 of record JAXHTF010000180.1, on the reverse strand, counting down.
AGCTCCGCCGCCAGCTCGCGCTTGACCCAGGCCCGAGAGCCGAAACCCATGCTGCCGGAGACGTCCACCGCCAGCATCAGCGTCAGGTCTCGCTCCTCGACGAAGCGTTTGACATAGGGCTCGCCGAGGCGGGCGGTGACGTTCCAGTCGAGGGTGCGGTGATCGTCTCCGGGCTGGTAGGGGCGGACCTCGGCGAACTCCATGCCCCGGCCTTTGAACACCGAGTGATAGTCGCCGGCCACCCCTCGGTCCACCAGCCGTCGGGTGGAGAGCTCGATGCGCCGGACCTTGCGCACGAGGTCCTTGGGCATTCGTGAACTCCGGGGTGGTCCGGAGGACGCCTCAGGAGCGGTGGGGGAGGGCGGGGGTGCGGGCAACGGGGCCAGAGCCTCCTTCAGTAGTTGGCTGCCGGGAGCAGTTGGAAGACTGGGTCTCAGGACTGGGCCTCAGGACTGGGCTTCAGGACTGGGCCTCAGGACTGGACCTCAAGGGACGGGAACCTGCTCCAGTAGCTGGGTGACCAGCTGGTCGGTGGTGATCTCCTCCGCTTCCGCCTCGAAGCTGGGAACCAGGCGGTGGCGCAGCACGTCGGCGGCGAGCTCCTGGACGTCTTCTGGCAGCACGTAATCGCGGCCCCGCAGCAACGCCAGGGCCTTGGCGCCGCGGGCCAGGAAGAGGGTCGCCCGGGGCGAGGCGCCGTAGGCGATGAGACCTTCCAGGTGCGGCGCGCCGAGGCCGGCGGGATCGCGGCTCAGGGCCACCAGGTCGAGGATGTAGTCGCGGATGGTCTGGTCCAGGCGCACCTCGTCCGCGGCCTGGCGCAGCTCCAGCAAGGTGTCGCGGTGGAGCACGGCGGCGACCTCCCCCGGGGCCTCCACCAACATCCGGTCGAGGATCGCCGCTTCTTCCTGGCGGTTGGGGTAGCCCAGCCGCAGCTTCATCATGAAGCGGTCCACTTGGGCCTCCGCCAGCGGGTAGGTTCCTTCGTGCTCGATGGGATTCTGGGTCGCCAGCACCATGAAGGGCTCGGGCAGGGCTTGGGTCTCGTCGCCGAGGGTGACCTGTCGTTCCTCCATGCTCTCCAGCAGCGCCGACTGCACCTTGGCAGGAGCGCGGTTGATCTCGTCCGCCAGCAGCAGGTGGGTGAAGACCGGGCCCCGGTGAGGGGTGAAGCTACCGCTGCGCTGATCGTAGACCAGGGTTCCCACCAGATCCGCCGGCAGCAGATCGGGGGTGAATTGAATGCGCGAGAAGTCGAGCTCCAAGGCCGCCGCAAGAGTCTTGACGGTGAGGGTTTTGGCGAGGCCGGGGACGCCCTCGATGAGCACGTGGCCACGGGCCAGCAGGCTGACGAAGAGGCGGTCCAGCAGATAGTCCTGCCCCACCAGGACCTTGCGCACCTCCTCCTCCACCGCTGCCAGGGTCTCGGCCACGGCTTCCGTATCGAGGACGGTCTCCACCTGGCTCTCCTCGTTCTCCTCCATCTCTTGGGACTTGGATCCGGATTGGGCTTTGCCGCGGCGGCGGGCGGAGCCTCGGCTGCGGCGGTCGCGGGATTTGACGGGACTCATGGATAGGGGCTCATAGAGTGGCTTTTAGAGATTGGGTCCATGCATCGGAATCTATGCAAGGCCTGGGATTGTAGCAGCCGCGGAGGGCTCCGATCCTGATACCTTATGCGGCCTGATGCCGCGCTACGACAAATCCCTCGGCCAGCACCATCTCGTGGGCGGCCACCTGTGCCGCCCGCTGCTGGACTTCCTGCTGCCGCCGGTGGAGCCCACGGAGCAGGCTCCCGGCTCTGATCTGGTGCTCGAGATCGGTCCCGGCGGTGGGGTCCTCACCGGCGAGCTGCTGGCGGCGGGGTATCGGGTGGTGGCCTGGGAGCTGGATCAGGCCTGGGCCTTCGAGCTCTGCCGCCGCTATCCTTCGCCGCGGCTGACGGTGGTGGTAGGGGACGCGATCCACATTCCATGGGATCGCCTGCCCCGGGGCAGCCAGATGGCGGGCAATCTGCCGTATCAGGTGGCGACGGTGTTGGTGCGGCAAGTGTTGGGGCATCCGGGACGCATTCCCCGGGCCGCCGTGTTGGTGCAGAAGGAAGTGGGGGAACGGCTGGTGGCGAAGCCCGGGGACAAACCCTACGGCGCCCTCAGCGTGCACGCTGCGGCCTCGGCCCGGGTGCGCTGGCTGGGAAAGGTGAAGAAGGGGAGCTTCTTTCCTCCTCCGAAGGTGGACGGTGCCTTCGTCGGCTTCGAGCTGCGG
>JAXHTF010000179.1 GCA_034211275.1 Acidobacteriota bacterium | reverse complement strand
TCCACCTCGCGCCCCTGATACTTTTACTTTTAGTCAACAATTACGACACCAGTTAGGGGGACTAGCTTTAATAGCTATTGCTGAAGTTTCTCCTTGGGAGAGAGTGCTGAGAAGGGAAATCTCCTGCAGCTGCACCGGAGGCTGGCCGCAACCGGCCAACAGCCAAAAAGCGAAAGCTCCCGCCGCCAGCATCGCCGGCCGCGGGAGCGCATCGCGCCGAAATCGGCTCATCCGAAGTCGTCGAATGCGATGTTCTCCGGTTCCACCCCGAGGCTGTCGAGCATCTTCATGCACGCATCGAGCATCAGCGGCGGACCGCAGAGGTAATACTCGATATCCTCCGGCGCCGGGTGATCCTTCAGATACTCGTCGTAGACCACCTGGTGGATGAAGCCGGTGAAGCCCTCCCAATTGTCCTCTTCCTGAGGCTCGGACATCGCCATATGCCATTCGAAGTTGTCGTTCTCGGCGGCGATCTCGTCGAAGTCCTCGATGTAGAAGGCTTCCCGCAGGCTGCGCGCGCCGTACCAGAACGTCACCTTGCGGTCCGTATGCAGACGGCGGAACTGGTCGAAGATGTGGGAGCGCATGGGCGCCATGCCGGCACCGCCGCCGATGAACATCATCTCGTTGTCCGTGTCCTTGGCGAAGAACTCGCCGAAGGGGCCGGAAATGGTCACCTCATCCCCGGGCTTGAGACCGAAGATGTAGGAAGACATGATGCCCGGAGGCGCATTGGGGACCTTCGGCGGAGGCGTGGCGATGCGCACGTTGAGCATGATGATGCCCTTCTCCTCCGGATAGTTGGCCATGGAGTAGGCGCGGGTCACGGACTCCTTGACGATGGACTCGATCTTCCACAGGCCGAAGTTGTCCCAGGCGTCCCGATACTCTTCTTCGATCTCGAAGGTCTCGTATTTGACGTGGTGCGGCGGGCACTCGATCTGGATGTAGCCACCGGCGCGGAAGGGCACTTCCTCACCTTCCGGCAGCTCCAGCACCAGCTCCTTGATGAAGGTCGCCACGTTGTGGTTCGAGCGCACGTTGCACTTCCACTTGCGGACGCTGAAGATCTCCGGCGGCACCTCGATCTTCATGTCCCCTTTGACCTTCACCTGGCAGGACAGGCGGCAACCTTCCCGCGCCTCACCGCGGCTGATGTGGCTCTTCTCGGTGGGCAGCATGGCGCCGCCCCCCTCGGTGATGTTGACCTTGCACACACCGCAGGTGCCCTTGCCGCCGCAGGCGGAGGGGATGAAGATCTTGTGGTTCGACAGGGTGTTGAGCAGATTGCTCCCCGCCGGCACCTTGAGGGATTTGGACTCGTCGTCGTTGATGATGATGGAAACGTCGCCGCTGGCCACCAGCTTGCTCTTGGCGACCATCAGGATGGTCACCAACGAGAGGATGACGGCGGTGAACATGAGCACCCCGAGAGCAATGGTCATATCGTCGAGCCTTTCGACAAGGTCTTGAAAGTCCGGGTCTTGAAGATCTGGGTCTTGAAGATCTACGTCTTGATGATCTGGATCAGAGCTGGATGCCGGCGAAAGCCATGAAACCGATGGCCATCAAGCCGGTGACCATGAAGGTCATGCCCAAGCCGCGCAAGGCCGGCGGCACGTTGCTGTAGCGCATGCGCTCGCGGATCGAGGCCAGGGCCACGATGGCGAGGGCAAAACCGACGCCGCTGCCGAAGCCGAAGACGACACTCTCGCCGAGGTCGTAGTCGCGCTCCACCATGAACAGCGAGCCGCCCAGGATGGCGCAGTTGACGGCGATGAGGGGCAGAAAGACCCCCAGAGCGTTGTACAGCCCGGGCACGAATCGGTCGAGAAACATCTCCACCAGCTGCACCATAGCCGCGATGGTTCCGATGTAGCAAAGGAAGCCCAGGAACGAGAGATCGTAGCCCGCCAGGCTCGGGTGCACCCAGGAGAGAGCACCGTCCTTGAGCAGGTAGTTGTAGATCAGGTTGTTGGCCGGCACGGTGACGGTGAGCACGAAGACCACCGCCAGGCCGAGGCCCAGGGAGGTGTCGACCTTCTTGGACACCGCCAAGAAGGAGCACATGCCCAGGAAGTACGCCAGGGCCATATTCTCGATGAAGATGGCCTTGACGGCCAGATTCAGATATTCCTCGAGCATGACTCTAATCCTCCTCGATCTGCTCGGTCTTCCAGCTGCGCAACGCCCAGATGAAGATGCCGATGATGAAGAACGCCGCCGGCGACAGCAGCATCAGGCCGTTGGGCACGTACCAGCCGCCCTCGGTGACCAGGGGCAGGATGGTGGCGCCGAAGAGCTTGCCGGAGCCGAAGAGCTCCCGCAGCACGGCGGTGCCGATGAGGATCATGCTGTACCCCAGGCCGTTGCCGATGCCGTCCAGCATGCTCATCAGCGGCCCGTTCTGCATGGCGAAGGCCTCGGCGCGGCCCATGACGATGCAGTTGGTGATGATCAGGCCGACGAAGACCGACAGCTGCTTGCTGATGTCGAAGAGATAAGCCCGCAGGATCTGGTCCGTGACGATCACCAGCGAAGCGATGATGGTCAGCTGGACGATGATGCGGATATTGCTCGGGATGCCGTTGCGCAGCAGGCTGACGAAGAAGTTCGACAGCGTGAGCACGGCGATCACCGCCGCCGACATCACCACCGAGGTCTCGAGCTTGGTGGTGACCGCCAGAGCGGAGCAAATCCCCAACACCTGCAGGGCGATGGGATTGTTGTTGAAGAGTGGGTCGATGAGGACATCCGTCTTGGCGCTCATCAGGCTGACCTCCGTCCATGGTCTGGATTCGAAGAAGTTCGAGCTGGATCTAGAAAGTCGGCGACGTTGCGGGCGTCGTCGGTCTGGCCACTGCGATACTGCTCCAGGTAGGGACCGAAGCCGTTGTCACCGAGCCAGAACTGCAGCAGATAGGTCACACCGCGGGAGGTGATGGTAGCGCCGGACAGGCCGTCCACCTCGTAGGGGTTCTCCTCCGGCGGACCGGCGGATCCCTTGATCACCGTGATGGCGACATCTCCCGCGTCGTCGAAGATCTTGCGGCCGGGCCACAGGTTCTTCCACCGCGGGTTGTCTACCTCACCGCCGAGGCCGGGAGTCTCACCGTGCTGATAGAAGGTCAGGCCCTCGATGGTCGAGATGTCCGGGCTGACGGCGACGAAGCCGTACATGGTGGACCACAGACCTTTGCCTTCCACCGGCAGCACCAGCAGCTTGAGGCCGCCGTCTTCGTTCTTCAGCTTGTAGATCACCGCTTTGTTCGAGACCCGTGGGATCTGAGCGGGGTTCTTCGGCGCCTCGAAGCTGGTATCCGGATCCTTCGACATCTTCTGCTGGTCGATGGTGGCAAAGTCGGCGGCAGGATCTTCCTCCTGCTCCACCAGATCGACCACCACCGGCTCGAAGGCCTCGAAGCGTTCGTGGATCTCCTCGGCGCTGATCGTTTCTTCGGAATCCGCCAGCCCGGCGGCGATCAGCACATTTTTCTGCTTGTCGAGGAGCTTGTTGACCTCCTGCTTCTCCTCCAGGCTGACCGCCGCGGAGGTGACCAGGATGGAGCACACCAGGCAAATGGCGGCGGCGAAACCGAGGGTGTACCAAGCGCTACGCGGCATAACGAGCCCTCCGTCGCTTGATATTCGCCTGCACCACGAAGTGATCGATGAGCGCGGCGAAGAGATTCATGAACAAAATGGCGAGCATCATGCCCTCCGGATAAGCCGGATTGACCACCCGGATGAGGATGGCGAGGATGCCGATGAACAGGCCGTACCACAGCATGCCCGCCTTGGAGTGGGTGGCGGTGACCGGCTCGGTAGCCATGAACACCGTACCAAAGGCCCAGCCGCCGAGCACCATGTGCCACCAGAAGGGCACGGAGAAGAAGGGGTTGGTCTCGGAGCCGATGCCGTTGAGCAGCATCGCCGTGAAGATCGAACCCGCCACCACGCCGGCGAGGATGCGCCAGGAACCGACGCCGGTGATCACCAGCACCAGAGCTCCGAACAGGCAGGCCAGGGCGGAAGTCTCACCCATGGAACCGGGCACCAGACCGACGAAGGCCTGCCACCAGGTCACCGAGCCGGAGATCAGCGCTTCCTTGCCCTGCACCGCCGCCTCGGCCAGCCAGGTGGCACCGCTGTAACCGTCGGCGCTGGTCTGGGCGGCGATCCACACCGCGTCGCCGGAGATCTGCGCCGGGTAGGCGAAGAATAGGAAGGCGCGGGCGGTGAGGGCCGGGTTGAGGATATTCATGCCGGTGCCGCCGAAGATCTCCTTGCCGATGATGACGCCGAAGATCGAACCCAGCGCCACCTGCCACAGCGGGATGGTGGGCGGCAGGGTGAGGGGGATCAGGAAACCGGTGACCAGGTAGCCCTCGTTGATGTCGTGCTTGCGCACGATGGAGAAGAGGGCTTCCACGCCGCCGCCGGCGGCGAAGGAGACGATGAGCACCGGCAGGAAGTAGAGGGCGCCGTGGACGAAGCAGGCGAGAACATTGCCCGGGTCCAGGGCCCCCTGCCCCATGAGCTGGACGAACAAGGCGGTCTGCCAGGAGTCGAGGGCCTGAGCGCCGCCTTGAATCGCCAGGTGAGCCTGATAGCCGGTGTTGTACATGGCCATCAAGACCGCCGGCACCAGGGCGACGACCACGGTGATCATCATCCGCTTGAGGTCCAGGGCGTCCCGCACGTGGGACGGCCCCGCGGTGACCTCACCGGGAGTGTAGAGGAACGTATCCTGAGCCTCCCACAGGGGGTAGAGCTTCTCCAGCTTGCCGCCCTTGTGGAACAGGCTTGCTTGTTTGTCGAGCAGGGATCGAAGACTCTTCATCAGCCTTCCTTCTCCAGGGTGGTGAGCACCCGCCGCAGCGCCGGACCGAAGTCGTTCTTGCCCGGACAGACGAAAGTGCAGAGAGCGAGATCTTCCTCGTCGAGCTCCAGAGCACCCAGCTCTTCGGCCCGTTCGAGGTCACCGACCATCAGCGCGCGCAGCAGGAAGGTCGGCAAGATGTCCATGGGCATCACCTGCTCGTACATGCCGATGGGCACGATGGCGCGCGGTGAGCCGTTGGTCGAGGTGGTGAAATCGTATTTCTTCGATGGGAAGAGGCTGGAGAGGTAAGCGCGGACTATCGAGAATTGATCCGCTCCCGGCGCCAGCCAGCCGAGCATGCGGCGCTCCCGATCCTCTTCCACCACCGAAATCTGGTGATGGTAGCGGCCGAGGTAGCCGAAATGCTCCCCTTGCGCCCGGCGGCCGGAGAGAACGGAGCCGGTGATCACCCGATACTCCCCCTCCTCCGGGATCTCCCCGGCGATGAGGGTGGCGGTGTCGGCTCCCAGCCGAGTGCGCACCAGCCGCGGATGCTTCACCGGCGGCCCCGCCACCGCCACCACCCGCTCGACGTCGAGACGGCCGGTGGCGAGGAGGCGGCCGATGGCCAACACGTCCTGATAACCGGCGTACCAGACCACCTTGTTACGGTCCACCGGATCGAGAACGTGGATCTGGTAGCCGGAAGTCCCCGCCGGGTGCGGACCGGTGAACTCTTCCACCTGCACCCGGTCGATGCCCTCGAGGCCCTCCAGCACCGTGGAGGGCGCCTTGCAGACGTAGACCGTGCCCTCGGTGAGCTGGGCCAAGGCTGCGACGCCGCGGGCGAAGTCCTCACCCCGTCCCTCGAGCACCACCGACGGATCCGGCGCCAGGGGATTGGAATCCATGGCGTTGATCACCAGCGAGTGGGGGTTGGCGGCGGGGTCCGCGGTGCGGCCGAAAGGCCGGGCCCGCAACGCCGTCCACAGACCGGATTCGATGAGTAGATCCTGCACTCCTTGACGACCGAGGACCCCGGGCTCCTTGCCGGAGTAGGCCTCGAAGGTCACGCAGGGCGCCTTGTCCGGGTTCTCCCTCTCGGCGTCGTCGAGCTCGATGACCAGGGCCTCGAAACGCCGCCGGTCCCCGCGGTGGACGGCCACCACCGTTCCGGAGCCGGGAGCGGTGAAGCGCACACCCTCGATCTTCTTGTCCTCGAAGACCAGCTGGCCGCGCTGAACCCGATCCCCGGGCTCCACGTGCATGGTGGGCTTCATGCCCACATAGTCATCGCCCAGCAGCGCCACGAAGCGCGGTGCCGGAGCGTCGCTGATGACCTGCTCCGGCTGACCGGTAATGGGCAGGTCCAACCCTCGTTTGCTCTTGTGTAGGGCCACGTTGTCTTCCTATCGCTGCTCGCCGGCGAAGAATATCGGCCGAATCTCTCCGGAGCGGGGCGTCGCCCTACCCTCTTCGATCCAGCTCGCCATCGGTCACCGGCGTTTGGTTGCTTGCTTGTGCTTAGGATAACCCTCAGAAGTGCTGATCGGCCAGCCATTTCGAGACCGCCGAGCGGCTTCGAAATCGTGACCTCTTTCGGTCTCTGGCCTGCCTCCGAGGCTATGTCCTCCGCCGCTTGTGCATTTTGTCACAATCTCCCGGGAAGCAAAAGGCTGTCCCGTGCCTGGGCGTTGTCCTGTTCGAGAGTCAGAGTCTTGCCCTCGAGTCAGATCGTAGCCGCCGTCAGATCAGAATCCCCGCCGTCAGCAACAGACCGAAGACCAACAACAGCCGCGCCGTCGACACCAGGGTGGCGTTGAGGGGACGGCCGCGCCGGCGCAGGGTCTGCACCACCACCGCCACCGCCCAGGGCGCGGTGAGCCACGGTAGATGGATGGCCGGCTCCGCCAGCCCCCGCAGATGCACCACGATGGTGGTCCCGTAGGACGCCACCAGCAGCAACACCAGCTCCGCCAGCGCTCCGCCACGCCCCAAACGCACCGCCATAGTGCGCTTGCCGGAAGCCTCGTCGGTAGCCCGATCACGAATATTGTTCACCACCAGAATGGCGGTGGCCAAACAGCCCACCGGAATCGCCGACCACCACGCCAGCTCCGGAACCCGCCCCAGGCTGGCGTAGACCGTGCCGCCCACCGCCACGAAGCCGAAGAAGAGGAGCACGAAAAGATCCCCCAGGCCGTGGTAGCCCAGCGGATACGGCCCACCGGTGTAGGCGATGGCGGAGAGCACTGCCAGTACTCCTACCACCGCCAGAGGCCAGCCGGCGAGCCACACCAGGTAGGCGGCGTTGGCAGCGGAGAGGGTCAGGGTCAGGATCATCCCCCGGCGCGCCTGGGCTGGAGTCAGGAGGCCCGCCTGCACCGCCCGCACCGGTCCCAGCCGCTCCTCCGTATCCGCTCCCTTCTCAAAATCGAAGACATCGTTGGCGAAATTGGCCCCGATCTGCACCCACAGGGCACAACCCAAGGCCGCCACCACCGCATCCCAGCGCAGCCCGCCGGCGACGGCGGCGCAGGCCGCTCCCACCATCACCGGCACGATGCCGGCGGTGAGGGTAGCGGGGCGTGCGGCTAGAATCCAAGCGCCCAAGGAGCCCGGTGCCGGCAGAGAGGATGCGTTCACGATAGCGGCGAAGATATCATGTCCAAGAGCCTGTTTCGGCTCCCCTCGCGAGCTTCCGAAGCGCCGTGCTTCTTGACTCCCCCCCGGGGGCTCCGTAGCATGAACATCCTTTGACCATGGAGCTCCACGACGAAGTCCTCGAAGCCTTGCGCCATGCGGTGGAACTTTCCCCCGACAGCGGCCCCTTACGGCGGCACTATGCCGAGATGCTGCTCAACCGCGGCTACGCTCGACAGGCGGAGGAGGAATTCCGCAAGGCCATCGACCTCGATCACCTGGACGCACCCTCGAAGTTGGGTCTGGCGCGGGCGCTCCACAGCCAGAATCAGAACTCCACCGCCCTACTCTTGGTCAAGCAGGTGATCCGCGACTCGGACCGCCCCGCCAAGGCTTACATCCTCTACGCCCGGCTGCTGCTGGCCCTGGGCAGCGTCGAACGCGCCGCCCGAGAGTACCGACGAGCCATCGCCAAGGATCCGGAAGCGGTGGACCCGGATCTCGCTTCGGAGCTGGGCTTGGCCACGGCGGTGATTCCTCCGGGGTCCCCGGAGCATCCAGCGGTGATGGCGGCACGGGCGGCGGGAGCCGGCAAGACGGCCGCCGCCAGGGCCACCGGTTCGACGGAAGGTCGCAGAGGCAGCCGGGCGATGCCACCGCGCTCCGCCGCCTCGGCCCTCAGCACCGCAAGCTCCGAAAGCTCGGGAAGCAAGCCTGGCCGTGGCACCCCAGGTCTCGGCGCCCCAGGCCTGGAGGACACCAATCCTTCTCCCATGGCGCCGCCGGCAGACGACAGCTTCGATTCCGCCGAAGCCCCGGACCCCAACATCTCCCCCACCGAGGCCTACACCCATCGCCTGCGGCGGCTCTTCGCCAGCCAGCCGCGCATCACCTTCGACGAGGTCAGCGGCCTCGACGGCGTCAAGCGCGAGCTCAATGCCATGCTGGTCCACCCCCTCAACCACCGAGACTACTACCGCGCCTACGACAAACGGCTGGGGGGTCGGGTGCTGCTCTACGGACCGCCAGGATGCGGCAAGACCTATCTGGCGCGGGCGGTGGCGGGAGAGGTGCTGGCGCCGTTCCTGGCGGTGCACATCCACGACCTGATGGATCAATGGCAGCAGCACGCCGGCGGTATGTTGCGGGAGATCTTCGAGCAGGCCCGGGACATGAGCCCGTCGGTGCTCTTTTTCGACGACGTGGAGACCGCCGGCACCCTGAGCCCGGTGAGCCGCCAGCTGAACCGCGAGCTCACCGGCGAGGACAACGAAGGGCTGATGATCCTGGCCGCCACCAACGCCCCCTGGGACGCCGATCCAGCGCTGCTCAACCCCGGGCGCTTCGACCGCGTCCTCTTCGTCCGCCCGCCGTCCCGGGCCGACCGTCTGGAAGCCCTGCGCCGGCTGTGCCAGGGCAAGCCTCAGGAGGAGCTCAAGCTTCCCGAGCTGGCGTCCTGGACCTCCGGCATGACCTTTGGCGATCTCTCCCGGCTGGTGGATTTGGCGCTGGACGCGGTGCTGCAGGCGAGTCTGGAGCGCGGCAACCCCCAGCCCCTCACCGCCCAGGCATTGATGGAAGCGGCCCGCCGCATCTCCGCCTCGGCGCCGCCCTGGCTCGAAGAAGCGCGGGAAATCCTGCGTTCCACCCGCGGCCCGGCGGATGTCTACGACGAGCTGGAAGAGTACTTGGCCAGCGAAGACAGCTGAGCCTGGCGCAGGGACTCCCGCTACCAGCCTCCGTCTCCCTCCCCCACTCAGTCCTCTAGCACCTCCCGCAGCACCTGGGCGTGATTCTGCTCCCGGTCGCGCACGGACACCAACAGCGTCACCGTCCCTTCGCTGGCCCAGCGGCGCAGCTGATCGAGGGCTTCCTGAGCTTCCGGCGCTTCCAGCTCCGCCCCGTAGCGCGCCCGGAATTCATCCCAGGAGACCTTCCCGGCGTGCACTTCCTTACGTAGCTCGTTGGAAGGAGCCACCTCCTTCATCCAGCGATCCAGCGCCGCCCGCTCCTTGCTCACCCCCCGCGGCCACAGACGGTCCACCAGAATCCTCCGGCCGTCCTCCGGCGCAGGGTCGTCGTAGACCCGCTTGATGCTCAGGCTCATGGAGTCAATCCTCCTTTCCGGCGGCCACACTCCCCTGCTCCGCCACTCGCTGCAGAGCCTCGCCGGTGAGCCGGAAGTGGCGCCATTCGTTCATCGCCACCGCTCCCAGGCTCTCGTAGAAGCGGATGGGACCTTCGTTCCAGGCCAGCACCTCCCAATCCATGCGGCCGCAGCCCCGGTCCCGGGCAATCCCCGCCAGATGCACCAGCAGCGCCTTGCCGTAGCCGCGACCGCGGAAGGCGGGGCGCACGTAGAGGTCCTCCAGATACAGGCCCCGGCGTCCCAGGAAGGTGGAAAAATTGTGAAAGAAGAGCGCAAGACCCGCCGGCTCCTCCCCCTCGTAGGCCAGCACCACCTCCGCCGCCGGAGTCTCGCCGAAGAGGGCGCGGTGGACGTCCTCGACGGTGAGCACCGCCTCGTCGAGCATGCGCTCGTACTCCGCCAGCTCGAGGATGAAGCGATGGATCAGGGTCACGTCGCCGGGCTCGGCGGGGCGGATGGTGAAGGGTGCTTTGGAGCTCATGCTGATGGATCTCCTGACGAAGGGTCTTTCGGGAAAGGCGCTGGAGAGGTCGATCCTATCCCGTCCATTCCCGAGCAGTCGGAAAGGACGAGGAGTTCGTCACAGTTGGGAATCCTCGCAGGCAACGACCGAGGTTCCGCCACCTCCGCCCGGGGATAAAAACCCCGGACTACTCAAATACCGCCGGCTCCGCCGGCTCCGGAACTCGAGATCGGCTGGGTGTTCCTCAGGGAGCCGGATTCATCCGGCGGTGCCTACTTAGCCCCGGGATTGATCCCGGGGTGGGGCTCCTGCATCCCCAAAAGTTGCCGACAAGAAGAGTGCCCGAGGCCCCTCTGTGGTAGATATCCGGCGGTGAAGACTTCGAAGGTCCCGAAACCAACCATCGACCGCCGCCGCTACCGCAAGGTGCGGTGGTTCTTCCTGCGCCTTGCCGTGCACCTGGTGTGGTGGGATCTGATCCTGGCCCGGCCGGGGCTGCGCCGTCTGCGCCGGCCGCCCCATCCCCGCTGGCAGCGGCTGGCTCGGCAGTACCGCGCCCTGGCGGTGGATCTCGGCGGCGTGATGATCAAGCTCGGCCAATACCTGAGCACCCGGGTCGACGTGCTACCCCCGGCGGTGACGCGGGAATTGGCGGGACTCCAGGACGAGGTTCCGGCGGAATCTTTCGAGAGCGTCGCTCGGCAGATGGAGGCGGAGCTGGAGGCTCCCCTGGCCCAGGTCTTCATGGATCTCGAGCCCGAGCCCCTGGGCGCCGCCTCCCTGGCCCAGGTCCACGGCGCTCGCCTCCTGGACGGTTCGCCGGTGGTGGTCAAGGTCCTGCGGCCGGGCATCGAGACCCTGGTGGAGACCGACCTGGCGGCTATCTCCGTCGCCGCCGGCTGGCTCGAGCATCTGGAGCTGGTGCGCAGCCGGGTGGATCTGGATGCGCTGCTGGAGGAATTCCGCACCACCACTCGCCGCGAGCTGGACCTGGAGAACGAGGGGCACAACGCCGAGCGCTTCGCCGACAACTTCGCCGGCGACCACGGCGTGATCATCCCGGAGGTGTATTGGGAAACCACCCGCCGCCGCCTGCTCACCCTGGAGAATGTCGCCTACCTGAAAATCGGCGACGTCGAGGCCCTCTCCGCCGCAGGGATCGACCGCAAGGAGTTGGCCCGGCGCCTCTACCGCGCCTACATGGAGCAAATCTTCGTTCACCACTTCGTCCACGCCGATCCCCACCCCGGCAACCTCTTTGTGCGCCCCCTGCCGCTGCCGGGAGAGGACCCGGAGGGCTTTCCTCCGGGCACGCCGGTCCCGGACGCCGATCAGCGCCCGTTCCAGATCGTCTTCGTCGACTTCGGCATGGTGGCGGAGGTGCCGGAACGTCTGCGCCGGGCCCTGCGGGAGGTTCTCATCGGCTTCGGCAGCCGCGACGCCGGACGCGTCGTGCGCGCCGCCTACAGCGCCGGCATCCTGCTTCCCGGGGCTGACCTGGAGCAGCTCCAGGAGGCATTGGAAACGGTGCTGGACCGCTTCTGGGGCGTCGAGCTAGGACGGCTCAACGACCTCGCCCTGAGCCAGGCCCGGGAGCTGTGGCGGGAATTCGGCCGGCTGATTCTGGAGACGCCGGTGCAGGTGCAGTCGGAGCTGCTCTTCACCGGCCGCGCCGCCGCTCTGCTGGGAGGGCTGGCCACCCAGCTGGACCCCGGCTTCGAGCCCTGGAGCGCCACCATTCCCTTCGCCGCTCGGCTGGCGGCGGAGGAAGCTCGGGGGCCGGAGTGGGCGGCGGAGGCTCTGCGCCAAGGTCGGGAGGCGCTGGGATTGCCGGCGGAGCTGGCGCGGCTGGTGCGGCACACTCGGGTGGGCAAGCTGACGGTGCGCAACGCCCTGGCCCCGGACACCCGCCGCCGCCTGGACCGCCTGGAGCGCGGCCTGGCCCGCACCCGCACGGCGGTAGCGGCCAGCGGCCTGGCGGTGGCCGGCGCCGTGCTCTACGCCCTGGAGGCGGCCCCGGGGCTGGGCGCCGGCATGCTCGGCGCCGCGGCGGTGCTCTACCTGATGGCCTGGTGGCGCTGAGTTAGCAGAATCACACCGCCGCCAGGATGCTGAAGCCGGTGTCTACGAAGAGGATCTGACCGGTGATGCCGGTGGAGAGATCGCTGAGCAGGAAGGCGCTGGTGTTGGCCACTTCTTCCAGCGTCACGTTGCGCCGCAGGGGCGTCTTCTCCGCGTAGCTCCGGTACATATCGTTGAAGTTGGCGACGCCGCGGGCGGAGACCGTTTGCAGCGGCCCGGCGGAGACGGCGTTGACCCGGATATTGTGCGGCCCGAGCTCGAAGGCCAGCTGCCGCACCACGTGCTCCAAGGCCGCCTTGGCGGAGCCCATGACGTTGTAATTGGCCACCACCCGCTGGGAGGCGAGATAGGTCATGGCGATGATCGAGCCGCCCTCCTCACCCATGTGCTTCTTCGCCATGCGGGCCATGGGGATGAGGCTGTAGGCGCTGATCTCCAAAGCCATCTTGAAGCCGTCGGAGCTGGTCTCGGTGAAGTCTCCCTCCAACTCCTCGCGGCGAGCAAAGGCGACGCTATGCACGACCTGGTGGAGATCGCCCCAGCGCTCCATGTGCTGATCGAAGACGCGGTCGATGGCGCCCTCCTCGGTGACGTCGCACTCCACCAGCAGAGCGTCCTCGATGCCCTCGTCCGCCAGCAGCTTCTCGATGGCGCGCAAGAATCGCTCTCCCTGATAGGCGAGAGTGAGCTTGGCGCCGCCGGCGTGGAGGGCCTGGGTCACGCCCCAGGCGATGCTCCGCTTGTTGGCGATACCAAAGACGATCGCCTTCTTTCCCTGCATGTCGATCACCGTCTGGGTCATGGAGCGCTCCTCGAAAAGTCTTCTGCAAGCCGCGCGGATGAATCCAACCCGCCGCGCTGGCTGTACATTCTGTTGAAATCCCGCGTAGCCTACTGGAATCATCAGTGGGAAGAAAGTTCGGCTCGCCGCCGACTCGTGCCCGGGCGAAAGCCGGCGGCGGCCTGGGAAGGGACGCAACTATGACCTGGATGGCATCGAAGACCGTCGACCTGGATCAAGTCGAGGCCGGTCTGCGCCGCACCTGGCAGCAGGTGCGGGAGCTCACCGACAACCTGAGAACCGAGCAGCTGGGATGCTCCCCGGAGCCCCGACGCTGGTCCCTGGCCCAATGCCTGGAGCACCTGGTGACCACCGATGGCCTCTACCTGGACAAGGTAGAAGCGGTGCTCGCCAAGGCTCCCGCCAAAGCAGCCGGGCACGGAGCCCGGGGACACTTGCGGCTGTGGGAACGGCTCTTCGTCGGCAGCCTGGAGCCACCTCCCAAGATGCGCTTCCCCGCGCCCAAGATCTTCCTCCCCGCCGATGCCGAGACCGTCCCCAGCGGCGACAGCCCCGAACGCTTCTCCGAGCACCAGGAGCGGCTCCTGGCATGCCTGGAGCGAGCCCGCACCGTCGACCTCGACCGCACCATCGTCGTCTCCCCGGTGTCCCGCCTCATTCGACTGCGGCTGGGAGCCGCCTTCGCCCTGGTGGAGGTCCACCAGCGGCGCCACCTGGAGCAGATGCGCCGGGTCGCCGAGCACCCTGACTTCCCCGGGTAAGCTGCTGATTTGAACTTCGCGCACACTCTGTAGCACCTCGCCGCAGTCAAAGGCCGAGTCGGCTGCTAGACTCCCTGCCGGCGGGTGCTGGCCCCTGGAGGCCGGAGCTCCGAAAATCG
>JAXHTF010000178.1 GCA_034211275.1 Acidobacteriota bacterium | reverse complement strand
ATTTCTTCCACCGCCGAGACTTGGGCCACCGAGTGGGTCTCGGCACCGCGAGCGGTGCTCCGCCGCCGCGTGCACAAGGAGACCACCTTGAAACAACTCAGCCCATTTCCCGGTTCCGCTCTGGCCGTTGCCGCTCTGGCGCTCATCCTGACGTTGATTCCGGCGACCGTCGCCAGCGCCGCCAACTGCACTACCGACTGCACCATCATCGGTACCAGCGGTGACGACAACATCAACGGCACCACCTCCGGCGACGTGATCTGCGGCCTCGCCGGCGACGATCTGCTCTATGGCGACGTCTCCTACAGCCTGCCCTCGGGGAACGACAAGCTCTGTGGCGACGCCGGCCAGGATTCGCTCTTCGGCGGCGACGGCGACGATGCTCTCGATGGCGGCCTTTACACCAGCGATGGCGACTACCTGGTGGGGGACGACGATGACGACCTGGTGCTGGCCCGTGGCGGCGGCGACTGGATGGAAGGCCAGAACGGCGACGACACCTTCTGGGGCGGCACCGGCTCGGAGCTGTGCTACGCCGGCAACGGCAACGACGACATCTATGGTCAGGACGGCGACGACTGGCTGCTGGCCGGCCAGTCCGGCACCGACCTCATCGACGGCGGTCCCGGCAACGACACCTGCACCGGCGGCGAGACGCTGATCAGCTGCTGACGAGCCTCCTCATCTCTCGGCGTCACGGTGGAGTTCCCGTCGTGGCGCCGACGTCCATCCCCCCAGGCTGCTTGCTTTCCTTCTCCCGCATCTTCCGCGGGATGAGCCACCCTATCTCTTGGAGGTCGCTCTTGTTCCGGAGTCCAGTGTGTTGGCTACGGCCTTCCTGGCTGCTGGCTCTGTGCTTCGCCGCTCTGACCCTTCCTGCCTCGGCTGCGTCTCCGCCGGATTCCCTCGCCGAGCCCGGCCCGCCCTCAGCGATCGCCCAAGAGCGAGAGATACCTCTGGAGAACCCCCTGGAGGTATGCGGCCTGGTGACCTGGTCCGGCAGCACGCCGGCGGCGGGGGTGAAGGTGGAGCTGCTGCCCTGGATGCCGGCGGATGAAGCCGGCCGGCGCCGTCTGGCGGGAGAAGTTCAGCCACCGCCGGCGGCTCGGGGTACCACCGACGCCAGCGGCCGCTATCGGTTGGCGGCGCCTTCGCCGGGGGTGTGGCGGGTGCGCATCCTGGCGGACGAAGCCATCCCCCTCCAATTCCTTCCGCTGATCTTGGTCCAGGCCGTCGAGCTGCCGCCGGCGGCCCTGACTCCGGCGCGGAGGCTCGAAGGTCAGGTGGTGACGCCGAACGGCGATGCGCTGCCCGGCGCCTGGATCTTCGTCCGGGATCCCCAACAGGCCTCGTCTCTGCGCGCCGGCTCCCCCTGGCGGGACGACTTTCGCGTGCTCCAAACCGACGCCACCGGTCGTTTCCGGCTGCTCTCCGGGCTCGAAGAAGAACTGCAGCTGACGATCTTTCCTCCGGCTACTTCCCGGGATCGAGCCCCGTTGCGGGTGGAGGGGTTCCGCTCCGGACAGATCGTTTGGGCGCCATCGGGGGAGGAGCGGCAGCTGCGGGTGGTGAACCCCCACCGCCGGCCGCTGGCGGATGTGTTGGTGCGCATGGGGGATCTGGCCTGGCCCACGGCGGTGACCGGAGCGGACGGCCAGGCCACTGTCCTCGTCTCACCGAATCCGGCCGGTACCCCGCCCGCCGTGCAGCTCAGCCTTCCCGACGGCCGCGGCCTGCGCCTGGGCTCCTTGCCGTCGCCGGTGTCGGAGGGCGAGGCGCCGACGGAAGAGCGGCTCACGATCTTGGGGTTGCCCGCGGCGGCGACGGTGCGGGGGCGAGTGGTGAACGCCGCCGGGGAGCCGGTGGCGGGAGCGGTGGTGCGCCCCGGTGACGATCCCGGGGTCTTCGCCGTCACCGATACCGGTGGTGGCTATGAGCTCGCCGTGCCCGTGGGCAGCGAGCAGTGGGTGCAGGCGGAAGCGGCGGGGCACGTTCCCCGGCGCGGGCGGCTGACGCCGGCGATGGTGGCGACGGGGCGTGGCCCCACCCTGGAGCTGATCCCGGCGGCGAGACTGGTGGGGCAGGTGGTGGATGCCGCCGGCCGGCCGGTGTCCGCCGTACACCTGGCCGCCATGCACCGGCCCCACCGCGGTCGCCGGCCCTTCACCGCCACGGATCCAGCGGACGACCGGGCCTTCACCGGCGAAGATGGCCGCTTCCTCCTCGATCGGCTGCAACCCGGTGAGGGCTATACGGTGCTGGCCTGGCGTCCGGGGGCTCCTGCGGTGCGGGCGACGGCGGTGGCGCCTTCGGCCTCGGCTGCTGGGGTGCCGCTGCGCATCGTCCTGCCCTCCGGTGGCGGCAGCTTCGGGCGGGTGTTGGGTCCGGACGAGCAGCCGGTGGTGGGAGCGCGGGTGAGCCTCGCCGCCGCCGGCGGCTCGACCCAGCGTCTAGGCATTCTGGCTCGCCGGGAGGACCGAGGAAGCCGGGAGGAAGATCCATTTACTGCCTTCACCGACGAGGAGGGGCGCTTCCGTACCGCGGCGGTGCCGGCGCTGGAGCTCGACGTTGTGCTGCGGGCGGGGGGCTTCGCGCCGCTGGTGATCCGCGGGGTGGCGGTGGCCGCCCCGGAACGCCAAACCCCGGAGCGCCAAGGTCCGGATATCCAGCCAGCGAAGGGCCAGGCCGTGGATTTGGGCACCTTCTTCCTTACCCCCGGTGCCTCCCTGCGGGGCGTGGTGCTCGACGAGGAGGAAGAGCCGGTGGCCGGCGCCGAGGTTCACGCCATCGGCGAGGAGCTGGCTTTCCCCGCTACCCGGGCGGGCTCCCAGATTCTCGGCCTCGACCGTCGCCGCCCCGACGCCGTGACCGACGACGAGGGACGCTTTGCCGTCGACGACCTGCCGGCGGGAGACCGTCGCTCCCTATGGGTGCGGGCCGCTGGCTTCCTGCCCCGGAGCGCGGAAGGGGTGGAAGCTCCCAACGACGAGCCGGTGGTGGTGGTCCTACGCCGCGCCGCCAGCGTTCGGGGAATCGTCCGGGACGAAGACGGTGCGCCGGTGGCGGGGGCGGCGGTGGCGCTGCGCTGGCAGCGCATGGGCTCCGACGGCCAGCCGGTGCGGTCGGCGGAGGGCCGCCGCACCGAGACCGACGACGAAGGCCGGTTCTTCTTCGACACCGCCCCGGAGCGCCGAGCTCGGCTGTCGGTGGAAGCTGCAGGCTACGTGACCCCGCCACCGGTAAATTTGGTCACTCCGCCGGAAGAGACACCCGTGGAAGACGTGGAGGAAGTGGAGGTGGTGCTGGAGCGCGGCGCCACCGTTCGCGGCACGGTGAGCACCGAGAGCGGCGAGCCGGTGGCGGAGGCCCGGGTCACCGTTGGCGGCGCCGCCGCCTTCACCGATGGAGACGGCTTCTACGCCCTCGACGGGGTGAGGGTGGGAGCCGGCGTGGCCACCGTGGTGCATCGCTCCTACGGCCGCACCCGCCGGGACTTCGAGGTGGACGAGGGGGAGAACACCCTCGACTGGCGGCTGCCCGACGGCCGTCGAGTGACCGGGCGGGTGATGGATTCCCGGCGCCAGGGCATCGCCGGCGCCGAGGTGGTGTTGACGGCGCTGGACGGCGAGGAGCCCTGGGAGCACCGCGACCTGACCGACGCCCAAGGAGGCTTTTCCCTCGAGCCGGTGCCGTCGGGAAGCTACTCCCTGGAGGCCACCGCCGCGGGCTTCGCACCGGCGTCTTCGGCGATGCCGGTGCGGGTGCAGGAGGCGGCGGTGGAGGATCTGGAGATCCTGCTGAGGGGCGGTACCACGGTGCACGGGCAGGTGCGCGGGCTGGACTTCGAGCGGCTGGCGCAAGTGACGGTGGAAGCCCACAGGGATGGCGGCGTCGTGCGCGCCGGCCGGGTGGATTACAGCGGAGCCTATCGGGTGGAGGACCTGGAACCGGGGAGCTGGCTGGTGGTGGCGTCGCTGCCGGGACGCCGGCGTCAGGCTCAGGAGCGGGTGGTGGCGGAGGAGGCTCGCGGGACGGTGCAGCGGGACCTCTTCTTCGGCGCCGGGGTCGAGCTCCGCGGTGCGGTGCGGGTGGCCGGGGAGCCGCTGGCCGGGGCCACCGTCAGCCTGCGGGGGCAGGCCGCCGCGGTGCGCCGAGCCACCACCACCGATCATCGCGGAGAATTCCACTTCCGCGATCTCGACCCGGGGAGCTACCGCCTGGGGCTCCACCACACCCTGGAAGAGATCCTCTACAACGACGTGGTGGAGGTGGCGGAAGACCGCTTCCTGACCATCGATCTACGCCCCGCCACCGTCGCCGGCCGGGCTTTGGACGGAGTTTCCGGCGAGCCTCTAGGACAGGTGGTGATCAGCCTCGAGCGGCTGGCGGCGGGCAGCGGCATGGTGGCCGCCGGTACCGGCGCCGACGGTCGTTTCGTGCTGCGCCGGGTGCCCCCCGGTCGCTACCGGCTCACCGCCCGGCGGGACGGTTGGGCGTCGGCGCAGCAGGAGATTCAGCTGGCCCAAGGACAGGAGCTGAGCGACCTGGAGCTGGTCCTCGAACCCACCGCCGGGCTGACCCTGGCGGTGTCGCGGGCGGACGGCTCACCGCCGCCCTATGTGGAAGTGCTGCTGCTGGATGCCTCCGGACAGCCGGTGGTGGTGACCCGCCGCAGCCCCGATGCTCGAGGGATGGTGCGTTTGCCGGCGGCGCCGCCGGGGATCGGGGCGCTCTTGGTCCAAGGACCGGGAGGTGCGCTGTGGCAGCGTGCGGTGGCAGTGCCCGCTCCCGAGCCGGAGTCCGTGACCCTGCGGGCCGCCGGAGCCCTGAGCCTCCAGGTGCCGGCGCTGGCGGAATCCAACGGCATCGCCTTTGCCACCCTCACCGATGCCTCCGGCCGTCCCCTGGAGACCCTGGACCTGGTGGAGCGGGGCCTTCGCCGCCGCTGGCCCCTGGTAGGTGGCGCTGGGGTGATCGAAGGGGTTCCCGCCGGGGAATGGCGGGTGGAGGTCCAGGCCCCCGATGGTGCCGTCTGGTCCGCCTCCCTGGTCACCACCGGCGGTGCCGCGTCGGTAGTGCTGCCCTAAATCCTCCGCCTGCGGGTCGTCGGTGGGGCTCAATTCAAGAATGGTTTACCATTGAAAGGTCTGCTGTTTTTGGAGTGCCGGAATCGATGAAGCCTTGGGAGCCTGAGAGGTAGTTCACCCTCGGGCTCCCAGCCGCGACCATGGCCATTCAGGAGCTCTCCATGCACCGTCGTCCCTCGACCCGCCTCGTCCTTCTCGCCCTCCTCATCTCGGGTCTGCTGGCAGCCCCTTCCCTGGCCTCGGGCGCCTCGGCCCCGGGCTCCTCGCTGTCCGTCCGCGGGACGGTGCTGCTCCCCGACGGCTCGCCGGCGGTGGGGGCGCGGGCGGAGTTGTTGCCGGTGCTTTCTCTCGATCAGGCCGGCCGGCGTTGGCTCGCCGGTGTTGGGGATTCCCGAAGCGAGCCGGAGCCGGCGGATGGGGATCGCGCCGGCAACGATGGACGCTTCATCCTGCGGGCGCCGTCTTCCGGAGTTTGGACCGTGCGGGTGAGCGCCGAAGGTCATCAAACCATGGAGCTTCTGGCCCTCGGGCTGGTGCAGGACGAAGAGCTGGCGCCGCTGGTCCTCGTCGCCGACCGCCGGATCGAAGGCCGGCTGCTGGATGCCTCGGGGTCGGCCATCGCCGGTGCTCACGTCGTGCTGCAGGGACGGGACCTGCGGTTTCGGAACCTGTCGAGGACCACCTGGACGCCGGCGGACTCCTCGGCCAGCACTGCGGCGGACGGCAGTTTCGTGCTGCGGGCGGGGAAGGAGGAGGCTCGGTTGGTGGCGTATCTTGGGGACTCGGCCCCGGAGGATCCACCCACCTCGGAAACCGTGCCGGCAAGAGTCTGGTTGGAGTACGGCTATGCCGGGGGCACCGTCCGGCTGGGGAAGTTGGAGCCCCGGCGGGTGGCGGTAGTCGACGCCCGGGATCGCCCCCTGGGCGGGGCGCTGGTGAGCCTGGAAGGTTCGCCGTGGGCGTTGGGTACCACCGATGAGGGTGGCGTGTTGCACTGGCGTCAGGGTTCCCGGGGAGAGCCGGACGACGGAATGGGTAACCGCCGACGGAGGTTTGCCTTGGGCTTGTTGGAGCCTTTCCAGTGGATCCACCTCACCTTCGAGGACGGCCGGCGAATGCTGCACCGGCCGGCGGCGGACGACGAGCCGCTGGAAATGCCGGTAGCGGTGCCGGGAGAAGGCCGGGTGCTGGGGGAGAAAGGAACGACGGCGGAAGGGGACAGCATCACCGAGACCTTGGCGGGAGCGCTGGTGTTCTGGATCCAGGATCCCGGTTCCTTCGTCTTCACCGATGGGTCAGGAGAGTATCGTCTGGTGCCGCCGGTAGATCTCACCGGCACGGTGAAGCGGGCCGCTACTCTGGCGGTGCGGGCGGCGGGATATCTGTCGAGTGTTGAGGAAGCTTCCGCAGCGGATCAGCCTGAGCTCCCAACGGCCACCCCGAGGCTGCCGACCTGGCGCCTGAAGCCCGCCATGAGCCTCGCCGGTGAGGTGGTGGATCCGGCAGGCCGGCCGGTGACCACCGCCTCGGTGGAGGCTCGCATCAGCCTCTCTCCCCGGCAACTCTTCACCCTCGGCAGCTCGGCACCGCCGGTGTGGACTCGGGTCGACGGTGCGGGTCGATTCCTACTGCGGGGGCTGGCGCCGGGGGCCGGCTATCTGGTGCGCGCCGTGCGCTCCGGCAGCGTCGGTGGTGCCGATGGGGGTGGCGCCGGCCGGTCGGTGGAGGTGGTGCTGCCGCGGCAGGGGCCCGCCGACGCGGTGCGTATCGTCTTGCCACCGGATCGCCCGGCCTTCGGGCGGGTGATGGACGAGGAGGGCCGGCCGGTGGCCGGAGCGGAGGTGGTCTTGGGGCCGGCGGAGGGGCAGGGTGGAGCGGCGGCGAATGCTGCCGGCCGGATGAGCCGGGAGGCCCGCTGGCGCAGTGCCGTGCGCGCTGCCACCGACGGCGAGGGCCGCTTCGAGCTCGCCGCCTTGCCGGCGACAACCCTCGACGTGCGGGTCCAGGCGACGGGTTTTGCGCCGCTGCGGGTGGCTGGGGTGGAGGCCTTGATTCCCGAAGGCTCCGCCGTGGCGGCCGCGAACCTGGGCACCTTCATCGTCTCGCCCGGTGTGGCGATTCTGGGGCGGGTGGTGGATGAAGACGGAGCGCCGGTGGCGGGGGCCAGCATCCACCCGCTGCACGAGGGGATGAATATGGGGATGAGCAGCGCTCGTCATCGAGCGTCCCTATTGTCGAGCCTCACCGGGGCGGCGGAGAGCGGCGAGGACGGCCGGTTCGCGGTGGAGGGGCTGTCTCCGGGAGACCGCAAGTTGCTGTGGGTTCAGGCCGAGGGCTTCCTCGCCACCAGCGTCGGGACGGTGGAGGCGCCGACGGAGGCGCCGGTGGAGGTGGTCCTGCAGCGGGCTGCGCGCATCGAAGGTCTGGTGGAAGACGAGGAGGGCGAGGCGGTGGTGGGAGTGCGCCTCTTCGCTCAATGGCAGGAGATGGGCAAGGACGGCAAGCCCACCGGCGAGGAGTCGGGAGCCCAAAGCGAGACCGATGCCGAGGGGATCTTCTTCGTCGACGTACCCCCCGAGGGAGAGATCACGTTGAAGGCCTGGTCGGCGAGCTATCTCGATCCCGAGCCCCTGGTGGTCGAGGCGCCGGCGGCGACGCAGGCGAAGTCCGTGCGCATCGTCCTCCAGCGTGGCGCGACCCTGCGGGGAAGGGTCACCACGGGGTCGGGGCAGCCGGTGACCAAGGCCCAGCTCATCATCGGCAGCTCCCGCGGCGAGAGCGACGGCGAAGGACGCTATCGCCTCGAAGGATTGGCCCAGGGCAAGACCCTCGTAGCTCTCTTCCACCCGGTCTACGGCTCTCTGCGCGAGGAGGTGGAGATTCGTTCCGGGGAGAACACTCTGGACTGGACCGTCGAGGGCGGCTGGCAGGTTTCCGGCCGGGTCGTGGATCCCCAGGGCGAGCCCGTAGCCGGCGCCGAGCTGGAGCTGGACGGAACCCGCCGCCGGCCCTTCGAGCGCGTCTACTCCGACGGCGCCGGGCGCTTCGTCTTTGATCAGGTGGCCGCCGGCCGCTACCAGCTGCGGGCGGAGCATCAAGCTTTCGCCCCCGCCGCTCGGGAGGAGCCCATCGTGGTGGAGGGAGGGCCGGTGACGGGCATCGAGGTCGCCCTCACCACCGGCGCTACCGTCAGCGGGCAGGTTCGCGGTCTGGAGCCGGATCAGCTGAGCTCCGTACGGATCGAAGCGAGCCGTCCGAAGGGGCAGAACCTGAGAGGGCAGGTGCGCTACGACGGCGCCTACGAGGTGCACAATCTGCTCCCCGGCAGCTGGACCCTGGTGGCCCATCTCGACGGCCGGGGCAGGATGGCTCGGGAGCCGATCTTCATCGAGGCCGGTACGGTGCAGCTGGAGCGAGATCTGGTCTTCGGCGGTGTGGTCCTCGGCGGCGTCGTACGCCAGGGCCGGGAGCCGGTGACGGGGGTCCAGGTGCTCGTCCAAGGGGTCGACTTTCAGGCGGAACGCTGGGCGACCACCGATCCGAAGGGAGAGTTTCGGATCGAGGATGTGGATCCCGGCCGCTATGAGCTGGCGGTGGGCACCAGCCCGCTGCAGTTGCATCACCGCGAGGTGGTGGACCTGACGGAGGACGACTGGCTGGAGATCGAGCTGCGGCCGGCCTCGGTCAGCGGCCGGGTGGTGGACCGGGCCGGCGAGCCCATCCCCCAGGTCTTCGTCCTCGCCCGCCCCGCCGGCGAGCCGGATCGGGTGCTGGCGACCACCCGCACCGAATCCGACGGCCGCTTCGCCCTCTTTCGCCTGCCGCCGGGAGAGCATCGTCTGGAGACCCGAGCCGTGGGCCACGGCAGCGAGTGGCTCGACCTCGATCTCGCCGCCGGGGAGGACCGCACCGGGGTGGAGATCGTCCTCTCCCCCAACGCCGAGGTGATGCTCGC
Source organism: Acidobacteriota bacterium (assembly GCA_034211275.1). Classification (NCBI taxonomy): domain Bacteria; kingdom Pseudomonadati; phylum Acidobacteriota; species Acidobacteriota bacterium. The sequence goes on along the minus strand of JAXHTF010000178.1, from coordinate 4,833 downwards.
CCCCACGGTGGGGGGCGGCGGCCCGCCGGAGCTCTTGAGCATGGTGGTGGTGGATGCCGCCGGCCGCCCTGTGACGGCGCTGCGCCGGGGGGCCGACGAGAACGGGCTGGTGGCTCTCCAAACCGTCCCCGCCGGCAGCTGGACCCTCCTCGCCGGCGCTCCCGAGGCGGCGCTGACCCGCATCCCGCTGCAGGTGCCCTCGGAGGCCCCGATCCCGGTGCCTCTAGCGCCGGCGGGGACGCTGACGGTCACCGTCCCCGAGCTCGCCGAGACCTACCTCTTCGCCACCGCGACGCTGACGGGGGCCACCGGCGCCCCCGTCCAGGCCCTCGATCTCAGTCCGCCGGGCCCCACCAGCTCCTTCAAGCTCCAATTCGGCACGGTGACCATCCCCAGCGTCCCCGCCGGCCAATGGACCGTCACCGTCGAAGCCACCGACGGCCGCACCTGGAGCGGCGAGGTTCAGACCTCCGGTGGAACACAGGCGGTGGAGCTCCCGTAGTCTTGGCAGAGACCGTTTCGGTGCCGCCTCGTTCACAGTCTGCTTGGAGGGCCATGACCATGTTGAAGAGCTTCCTTGCCACCGCATCGACCTTGACCCTCGGCATCCTCTGCTTCCTCAGTTTCCTTTGCTTCGCTGGCAGCGCCATCGCCAGCGGACCCTCGCCGGCAGCGCTCAGCAGCGCGGCCGAGCCATCCGCCGCCGAAGAGAAACAGGAATCGGCAGATCCGGCCCCGGAGATCCGCCGAGTCATCACTGGCCGCGTCTTTGACGAGATCGGCAACGGGGTTGCCGGCGCGCGGGCCTCCCTAAGGTCTGCAGCCCGCAACTCGCCTCTGGCCAGTACCAAGACCGACGCCTCCGGCCGATTTACCCTCGACAGCCCCATGCCGGGGCGGGTCGTCCTGCGGGTGGAGCATCCGGACTACGCTTTCTACCGGCACGGGTGGATCCTCGATCCCCTAAAGGATGAGTCCAAGAATCTCTCAATCACTCTGGTGGAGGGGGCGGAGATTCGAGGCCGACTCTTGGGTTTGGAGGGAGAAAGGAGGGGTGTGATCTTCGTATCCGTTGGCCAAGACCTTGAACCTTCTATCTCGAGCGACCGGGTGAGGGACGACCACTATCGGCTCCGGCACGTGCCGGTGGGTCGCTGGAAGGTTTCCGCGAGAAACCCCGGAGGGGGCCAACTGGCCAGGGCAGAGGTCGAGGTTTCTGCCCCTTCCGGGGTCGTCGAGCAGGATCTCGATTTTCGGCAAGGGGTGAGCTTCTCCGGCAGGATTCGCCACGACCAAGGCTTCCAGTGGCTGCCTCGAGTCGCGCTTTTCCCGGAGGACAGCAGACCCGGTTACGTGACCGGGGCCGATAGGCAGGGCAACTTTCGCGTATCGGGTTTGCCGAAAGGGCGCTATAAAGCCCTCGTGCTTGCCGAACAGGAACCCATCACGGCGCGGTTCCTCTTGGATTTGCAATCCGACCTCGAGATGGACATTGACATCACTCCCGCCCTGCTCGTGGGCAAGGTGCAGAGCCAGGAGGATGCATCGATTCAGGTCTCCATCCAGAAGGTCGAGCCCCATCTGTACTATCGAATTCTCGAGGTCGAGGAAGATGGAAGCTTCGAGAAGAAGATGCCGCCGGGGCGCTATAGACTTCTCTTCACTCAACAGGGCTCTCGCATCGAAGAACGCATCGTAGATCTGGCTCCAGGGAGTGGCCCGGCTACGGGTGAAGAGATCCGGGGGCTCGAGGTAGAGCTATCACCCGCCGAGCCATGGAAGGTGCGCCTCGAACTGCCCGGCGACCTCCATCAGACGAACGCCGAGCTGATGCTGGAGCGCGAGGACGGAGTGATTCTCTGGCGCGCCTCGTTCGACGATCTTGGGGACGAAGCAATTCAGATGCCGGTCCGGCCCTACGGCCAAGACTGGCGGCTGCTGGTCTATGTCGCCGGGGCAGCCGCTGAGGAGATCCCGGCGAAGGATCTGCGAGCAGACTTGACGACAATCCAGCTCGATCCATCCGCGGGGCTCTGGCTGCGGACGCCGTCGGATGTGATGCCGACGATGGAGCAGTATCTACGGCAATTCAAGCTCCGGGTCCTGACGCCCGACGGGCGGATCTACCGTCAACCACGGAGTCGATCCAAGGTTCCGAGGGTCGAGGACGAGTGGGGCTTCTTCCCCTACCGGCGCGTCTTGGCGCTCACGTACCTGTCGGAAGGGGATTGGATCCTCGAGCTCACCTCGCCGGAGGGCGACACTCACAGAATTCCGGTCACCACGAGAGGTCGCGTCACCGAGATCGTCAGGGATTTTCCGTAGGGGCGTTCAGAAAGAATTTCGGGTTTGAGATAAAATAAAGGAGCGTGTATCCAGATTCTCCGTTCCCCTCTCTCCTGACAGCCCCGCGGGGTTGTGGCGTGTAGGAGCATGGAGACCTCGCCTCTCTCGCCCTTGGTGGAGGTGCTATGAAGCAAGCCCGAGCTCTGCCGTTCGTTCTCTTCGCCCTGGGGACTTTCGCCTTCAGCATCGCCTGCGCTGCCCCGGAAAGCCAGCCCGTGACGACCTCCTCAGACACCGAGGCTGCTCTGCAAGCGTCCGGCCACAGCTCGGGGGACGAGGAGCCGAGGGGGCAGGAATCGGAAGCGCAGAAGGTCGTCCTTTCGGGGCAGGTGCGGAATGAAGCGGGAGAGCCGGTCGAGAAGGCGAGGATCTTGCTGCAAGACATCGACAACCGGGAGTTCTACGACGGAGAGACCAGCGAGACTGGAGAGTTTCGCTTCGATGGAGTGCCGTCCTCGCGCTATCTCATCGACATCGAGCACGATGACTACGCTTATTATCGGAATGATCGTTTCTTGAACGTTGGAGCGGAAGGTCTGGAGGACTTCTCGGTCCAGCTCGAGGAGGGAACTGAGCTCCGGGGGCGGATTTCGGGCTTGAGCCCGGACGAGTCCCGGGGCCCGAGTTTTCGAGCGCGCCGGGATGGAGAGATCCCGCGGATCGGCTGGCCGGTGGGGGAGGATCGCTACCGTGTGCAACATCTTTCTCCCGGGACTTGGGAGATCGAGGCCTGGGCTGAGCGGGGTGCGCATTCGGAATGGTTTTCCGTCGAAGTTCCCGAGGGTGCTGCGGTTGTGGAGCATGACATCCACTTCGGATCCGGGTTGACTCTCGGGGGGAAGATCCGCCGCGGCAACGAACCGGTGGTGGGCAGCTCCGTGACGCTGATCAGCGAGGAGTCTCGATTCTCAAGGTTGCTCACTCTTGGCAAGGGCAATTCCTTTCGATTTACTCGCTTGCCTGCCGGCCGCTATCGCTTGTCCGTCAGCATGCCGGAGGCCACCAACACCTTGGATCAGGTTCTCGACCTGAGGTCAGACCTCGATCTGGACTTGGACATTGCCCCCGCGCAACTGTCGGGACGGGTGATCGGCCGGCCGGGCGCCTCCAGCAGGATCTCCGTCCACAATCTGGGCGCTGGTCCCCGCTTCCGTGAGCACCTTGGGGAGAGTGACGGGAGCTTCGAAATGGAGCTGCCTTCCGGACGCTACCGGCTGGTGGTCTTTCAGGATGGCATGAGTCTTGGGGATCGGGTCATCGAAGTGGCGCCGGGAGGGGTGGTCAGCGGATTGGAGATCGAGCTGCAGCCGGTAGAACCGCTGGTGTTGCAGCTCGATTCTGCTTCTGGCAGGGCGCCCGAGCGCGCCGAGCTGGTCATCCAGGCCAACGACGGACTGGTCCTCCTGCGTCGACCCTTCGAAGCCATCGCCGATGGAAAGCTCGAGGTCCCGGCCAGGCCTGCCGGTGAGGGTTGGAGTCTGAAGGTCTTCGCTCAGGGAGCCGCGGCTCAGGAGCTGCCGGCCTCTGAGTTGCGAGAATCTCCAGTGCGGGTGGAGCTCGATCCGCAAGCTGCTGTGGTGGTGCGGGTTCCGAACATGGAAGCTCCCACGGCGTTGAACTACGGGCAGCTGGTGCAGGTGCGACTGGTCGACTCGGACGGCCACCGCTTTCAACTGCCTATCCCCAACTCGGGAATTCCGGTGATGCGTGAGCAGTGGACCTTCCAGCCCTACCTGGAGCCCCTGGTGCTTGATCACGTGCCCGAGGGCCAATGGATGCTCGAAGCGGAGCGAACGTACCGTGACACCACCCGACTCCCCATCACCGTTCAGGCGCCTCGCACGGAGGTGACGGTGGAGCTCGATTGATCGGATCCGAAAAACAGGAGCCAGGGGCGACCACGCCTACCACCTTCATCCTCATGGGGCCCGCCGGCTGCGGCAAGACCACGGTGGGGCGGCGGGTGAGTGCGGAGTTGGGGTGGCCGTTCTATGAGGGGGACGAGTACCATTCCGAAGCCAACGTAGCGAAGATGAGCCGCGGCGTCGGACTCACCGATGAGGACCGGCGACCGTGGATTCGCGCCCTGGCCGAGGCTCTCAACGGTGATCCGGCGCCGGCGCGAGCGGTGGCGTGTTCGAGCCTCTCGGCCCAGGTGCGAGCTTGGCTGCGGGGGGATCTGGTGGGGGAGGTGCGCTTCGTGTATCTGGCGGTGGACGCCGGGGAGCTGCGGCGCCGGTTGGAGAGCCGCCGGGGCCACTACATGGGGGCCTCCATGGTGGAGAGCCAGCTGCGCGCCTTGGAAGAGCCCCGGGACGCCCTGCGCATCGCCGCCGACGGGCCCCCAGATGAGGTGGTAGACGAGGTGGTGTCGGCAGTGCTGGAGGAGTTGGTGCCCTGCCGGATGCCGGACCGTCCTGGGTGAATCCGTCTCGCCAAGACGGTGGGCTGGCGCCCACCCTACAAATGCCCTGATCGGAAACTCCC
>JAXHTF010000177.1 GCA_034211275.1 Acidobacteriota bacterium | reverse complement strand
CGCGGGTGGCGTCGCGGAAGGCGCCGGCTTGGAGGGCGTAGTGGTCCGGTTGGGGTGGGGTGATGAGGACTACCTCGACTTTGGCTACGCCGGGGCCGATGAGGCCCATCTTCTTCGCGGCGGCCCGGGAAAGGTCGATGACCCGGCCGCGGACGAAGGGGCCGCGGTCGTTGATGCGCACGGTGACGGAGCGGCCGTTGTCGAGGTTGACCACCTCCACCACCGAACCGAAGGGCAGCGTCTTGTGGGCTGCGGTGAGGGCGTTCATGTCGTAGACCTCGCCGTTGGCGGTGCGGCGGCCGTGGAACTTGCCGCCGTACCAGGAGGCGATGCCGCGGTCCACCACCTTGCGGTCGGGGCCTTCCGCGGGGCGGCGGGCGCTGCAGCCGGCGAGCCAGCTGCTGATCATCAAGAGGCTGACCAGGAAGAGCGCGAGACGGATGGGGCCTGATGGGGAAGGGCCGGGGGCAAAGCGTTGCCCTGCGACAGACAGCGGGAGCGATCGTCCCGGCACCATCGGCGAAGGGTCCCACGCCACGACCTAGACCCTCGGCGCCTCGGCGGCGGCGCCTTCCAGGTCGGCGATGGCGGGCTCCAGGTCCTGGGCGAGGAATTCCTCCACCTGCTGGGCGGAGCGGCCGGTGAACGCTTGGGGATCGAGCCAGGAGCGCACTTCTTCAGCACCGAGGCGGAAGTCGGCATCGCCGACGATGGAATCGATGAGGGGATTGGCGCCGCCGGCTTCCACCGCTTCCTGGGCCTCCAGACTGTAGCGGCGAATGCGCTCGTGGAGATCCTGGCGGTCGCCGCCCCGCAACACCGCCTGCATCAGCAGCGTCTCGGTGGCCATGAAGGGGAGTTCCCGAGAGATGCGCGCCTCGATCACCGTCCGGCGCACCCGCAGCCCGGAGGCTAGGTGACCGGCGAGGCCGATGACGGCGTCGCAGCCGAGGAAGGAGTCGGTGATCACCAACCGACGGTTGGAGGAGTCGTCGAGGCTGCGCTCGAGCCATTGCACCGAGGCGGTGAAGGGGCCGTTGAGGCTGTCCGTGATCACCCGGCGGGCGAGGCCGCACATGCGTTCGGCGCGGATGGGGTTGCGCTTGTAGGCCATGGCGGAGGAGCCCACCTGGTGCTCGTCGAAGGGCTCGGAGAGCTCCCCCACGCCCTGCAGCAGGCGCAGGTCGGTGCCCATTTTGTGGCAGCTCTCGGCGATGCCGGCGAGGGCGTGGAGCACGGCGGTGTCCTGCTTGCGAGAGTAGGTCTGGCCGGTGAGGGTGAAGCCGGCGCGGAAGCCCAGGCGCTGAGCGAGCTCCCGATCGAGGGCGCGGACCTTCTCGTGGTCGCCGTCGAAGAGGGTGAGGTAGCTCGCCTGGGTGCCGGTGGTGCCCTTGACGCCGCGGCAGCGGAGCCGATCCAGCCGATGTTCCACCTCCTGCAGGTCGAGGAGCAGATCCTGAGCCCACAGGCAAGCGCGCTTGCCGACGGTGGTCAGCTGGGCGGGCTGGAAGTGGGTGTAGGCGAGGGTCGGAACGTCGGCGTGCTCGCGGGCGAAGGCGGCGAGGGCGCGGAGGGCGGCGGCGAGGCGTTGGCGCAGGAGCTCCAAGCCCTCCCGCAGCAGCACCGCATCGGTGTTGTCGGTGATGAAGGCGCTGGTGGCGCCCAGGTGCAGGATGCCGCCGGCGCCGGCCTCGGGGTCCGCGGCGTCCGCCTGCTCTTTGAAGTGGCGCAGATGGGCCACCACGTCGTGGCGGGTCTGGGCTTCGATCTCCGCCACCCGGGCCAGATCCAGATCGTCCGCCACCCGCCGGAGGGTCGCCAGCTGGCGATCGGTGATGGGCAGGCCCAGCTGTTGCTGGGACTCGGCGAGGGCGATCCACAGCCGCCGCCACCAGCGGTAGCGATGGCGGGCGGTGAAGAGGTGCGCCATCTCCCGCGAGGCGTAGCGCTCGTGGAGAGGATTCTGGGGTGCCTCGGACATCGGATTTTTGGAGCTCATTGAGGGCATTCTACCGTTTCGGATGGGGAGGCTCAGGGTTCTCGGGGTCGTCGGAGCTCTCGGGGTTCTTGGAGTTCTCAGGGTTCTTGGGGTTCTCAGGGTTCTTGGGGTTCTTGGGTTTGGGCGGGATCGGCCCATCCTCCGGCGGTCGCCGCGCCTTGGGGCCGTCGGGAGCGAAGTCGGTGGGGATGAAGCGGGACAGCTCCTGACGGATCTTCTGCACCGCCGGATCCACCGATCCGCCCGGATTGTGCAAGAGGTTCGTCCACTCGTTGGGATCCTTGGCATGGTCGTAGAGCTCTTCGCCCTGGCCCACATAGTCGGTGTAGCGCCAGCGCTCGCTGCGCACGCTGAAGTCCCGGCGCAGCATGGTGAGCACCGGCCCGGCGCCCTGGCGCTCCGGGTCTCGCAGCCAGGGCACCAGGGATTTGCCTTCCGGCAGCAGCCCGGTGGTTATGCTGGGGGAAGAGTCTTCGGGAGACTGATCTTGGGGAGACGAGCCTCCGGGAATCTGGGGCAAGACCGCTTGCAGGGGCAGCCCCACCAGGTCCAGCACGGTGGGGTAGAGGTCCAGGAGGCTCGCTGGCCGGTGACACACGGAGCCCGGGGTGGTGACGCCGGGAGCGGAGATGAAGAGCGGCACTCGAGTTCCCTCTTCCCACAGGGTCGATTTGCGCCAATGCTCCTTCTCCCCCAGGTGAAAGCCGTGGTCGCTCCACAGGATGACGATGGTGCGCTCCGCCGCCGGGCTGGCCTCCAGCGCGTCCAGCAGCCGCCCCACCATGGCGTCGGCGAAGTGCACCGAGGCGAGATACGAGGCCACCGCCTGGGGCCACAGGCCGTTCTCCAGCACCTGCCGGTGGTCGCCTTGGGGATCGGCAATATTCATCGCCCGGCCCCGGGGGACATCATCCAGGTCGCCTTCGAGCACTTCCGGCAGCCGAACTCCGGCATCCGGTAGGGCTTCGAAGTATTCCTGCGGTACGAACCACGGCAGGTGGGGCTTGCCCAGGCCGACGGCGAGGAAGAAGGGCTCGTCGCCGCGTTTGGCGAGCCATTGGGCGGCCCATTCCGTGACTTTGTAATCCGATAGGGCAGAGGCGGGCTGGTCCAGTGGCCCCCAGTCGAAGAAGCGGTCGGTATCGAGGCCGTTGATGGGGCGCCCCGGGGGCTCGGGGTCGCGGCTCGGCGGCTGGCGCTCCATCCAGCTGAGGGGGTCCGGTTCGTGGAGTACCTTGCCCGCCTCGGCGGTGACGAAGCCCTCCTGGCGCAGCCGCTGGGCCAGGGTTACCACTTCCGGCACCGCCGAGCGTAGGGGCTGGTTGTTGAGGTAGACACCGGTGCTGGTGGGGAGCAGGCCGGTCATCACCGCCGAGCGAGAAGGATTGCAGGCCGGGGAAGCCGTGTAGGCGCGGGTGAAAGTGATGCCCCGCGCCGCCAGCCGGTCGAAGTTCGGGGTCCGGGCGTCGGGGTGACCGCCGAGGGGGCCGATCCAATCGTTGAGATCGTCGACGGCGATGAACAGAATGCCCGGAGCCAGCGGTGGGGTCCGTGGGGGCGGCTCACAACCGGCGGTGGTGGCCAGCAGGCAGGCGAGTAGCAGAGACAAGCCGGCGGCGAGCCTGGAGCGAGTCGGCGGCGGAGCGCACCGGGGGTGATTCGGGGAGTGGAGGAGGGGCGGCATGGTCACGGGCCAAAGGTCTAAGCGAGGGACGCTCGATGCGGCGCTATGCTAGCAGGCTCCGCCCCGGTCTGGGACATCTCGCCGGAGGCTCTGGCCTCTGGTATGATCCCGGTGCTCACACCACCCGGCCGAACGGTAACTTCTCGGCCAGAAAGTCATTCCATGAGTCTGCGAGTCGACAGCGAAATAGGGCGCCTGCGCCGAGTCCTGGTGCATCGCCCCGGGCGCGCCATCGATTGGATGGTGCCGAGCATGATGGAGCGGCTGCTCTTCGACGACATCCTCGACAGCAGGAGTGCTCAGCGCGAGCATGACCGCTTTTGCCGAGTGCTCCAAAAGGCCGGGGTGGAGACTCTGGACCCGGAGGACCTGTTGGCGGATGTGCTGGTGGATTCGGCGGTGCGGGATTCCGCTCTCGAAGTGCTGCGGCGGGACTACGGGCTTCGGGAGGAGAGCTCCCGCATTCTCGAGCAGCTGGAGACCAGGGAGCTGGCGGCGGTGCTGATCCGTGGTGTCCGCGAGTCCCAGCCGGAACGCCGCACCCGGACACCGCACTTCTTCGAGCTGGCGCCGCTGCCCAACTACTTCTTCCAGCGCGATCCCCAGGTGGTCTTCGGTAACCGGGTGCTCATCGCTTCCATGGCCACCGACGCTCGGGAGCGGGAGCCGTTCCTCTCCCGCCTTCTCTTCGAGCATCATCCCGCTCTGTCGCAGGCGGAGGACATCTGGTCCATCGGGGCGCCGGCGTCCAACGCGCCGGAGCACATCATGGGGTATCCCTACCCCTACCTGGAGGGCGGGGACGTGTTGGTGGCCAGCCCGGAAGTGATTCTGGTGGGCGTCAGCGCGCGCACCAATATGTTGGGCGTCGAGGTGTTGGCGGAGCACCTGCGCTCTCACGAGACTTCCTTCCGCAACCTGTTGGTGGTGCAGCTGCCGGCCAAGCGGTCCTACATGCATCTAGACACCGTCTTCACTTTCATCGACGAGGGGCAGTGCCTGGGCTACCTGCCGGTGGTGGAGACGGGGACGGCGGAGTCGGGCCGGGTCTACGAGGTGGACTTGGAGGCTCCGGAGCTGTCCTTCGCGCCGCGGGAGTCCCTGCGGCGAGCGCTGGAAGCGCACGGGATGCCGGTGGAGATCGTCCCCTGCGGCGGTGGGGAGGATCTGCTCTTCCAACAGCGCGAGCAGTGGACCGATGGTGCCAACGCTTTCGCCATGGCGCCGGGGCTGATCTGCATCTATCAGCGCAACCGGCGCACGCTGGAGGAGCTGGCGCGCCGCGGCTGGAGGGTGCTCACCGACGCTCAGGCGTTGGAGGATGGAGTCGAGCTGGTGGGGCAAGGGCCGACGGTGGTGGCCCTGCGCGCCAGCGAGCTTTCCCGGGCCCGTGGCGGGCCCCGTTGTATGACCATGCCCCTGGAGCGGGATCCCCTGGGCGCCTGAGGCAGCCCACCGGATCTCCGCCTCGCAGGGTTCCATCGCAGAAGGTGGCCGGAGAGCTTCTCCGGCTTTGTTGAGGAGGCCCGATTCGATGTCCTACCGTCATCTCATCTCACTCCACGATCTCACCGCGGACCAGGTGGGCGAGCTGCTCGATCTCGGGCTCGAGCTCAAGGCGCACCCGGGGAAGTACCGCACCGCTCTCGAAGGCAAGACCCTGGGGATGATCTTCCAAAAATCCTCCACCCGCACCCGGGTGAGCTTCGAAGTGGGCATGTACCAGCTGGGCGGCCAGGCGCTGTTCCTCTCCAGCCGCGACATCCAGCTCGGCCGGGGGGAAACCGTATCCGATACGGCGCAGGTGCTGTCGCGTTACCTCGACGGCATCATGGCTCGCACCTTCGCCCACCAGGACGTGGTCGATCTGGCGAAATACGGCACCGTGCCGGTGATCAACGGCCTCACCGACGAGCTCCATCCCTGTCAGGTGTTGGCGGATCTGCTGACCCTGCGGGAGGAGTTCGGCGACCTCCGGGGCCGCAAGCTCGCCTACATCGGAGACGGCAACAACATGGCCCATTCGCTGCTCTTTGGGGCGGCCAAGGTGGGGATGGACATCGCCATCGCCGGGCCCGAGGGCTATGGCTGCGCGCCGCCCTACCTGGAGCTGGCCCGGCAGGACGCGGAGGCGGCGGGGACCTCGATTCAGATCACCACCGACCCGGTGGCGGCGGTCGAGGGCTGCTCGGCGGTGTATACCGACGTCTGGGCCTCCATGGGGCAGGAAGAAGAGTCTGCCCAGCGAATTCGGGATTTCACCGGCTACACTGTGAATGAAGCTTTGATGGAGCACGCTGAGGACGACGCGATCTTCCTCCACTGTCTGCCCGCCCACCGCGGCGAGGAGGTCAGTGCGGGGGTGGCGGACGGACCTCAGAGTCGGATTTTCGACGAGGCGGAGAATCGCCTCCATGCCCAGAAAGCGGTGCTGTTGACCCTCATGGGGTGAAGTGATCGCGGCGAATGCAACTGAGCACTTTCATCGACGACCGTGAGCAGCGGTTCCCGCTCCTCGATCGGGAGCTGTTGATGGGCCGCGGCACCGAGAACGACGTCGTCCTCTCGGACTTTTCCGTCTCCCGGCGCCACGCCGTGATTCGTCCTCGGCAGGGGCAGTGGTGGGTGCACGACCTGGCCAGCACCAACGGTCTGGTGCTCAACGGCAAGACGGTGTCAGAGGCTCCCTTGAGCGTCGGGGACGTGTTGACGGTGGGGTGTTTCGAGCTGCGGGTAGTGGCGGAGGACGGGCGCGAGGACGCTGCCCCGTCGGTGCGGGCTTCGCAGGAGACCTTGCCGGACGAGATCGTCATGGAGCGACGCGCCGACGGCGACACGGTCCGCGGCAGGCTCACCCCGGACGGCGATCGTAAGGATCACCGGGGGAGCGAGACCGATGGCTCCATCCAGGCTTTCGGGGGCCAGAATCTGGGAGAGCTGTCGGGAGTCAGCGGCGCCACCATCGTGCGGCCGCTGGCGGATTTCACCGCCCAATACGGGCTGGCCGGCAGCGAGCCCCAGCCGGCGTCGGCACCTCAGGATCCGGACCGGGCTCACCGCATCGTCGGCTTCCTCACCCGGCTGGCGAGCTCGTTGCTCAAGGCGGGCAGTGTCGACGAGGTGCTGACCCACGCAATGAGCCTGATCTTCGACGCCCTGGCGGTGGATCGCGGCTTCATCCTGCTGCAGGACGACGATGGCAAGATCAGCTGTCAGCTGGCACGGTCCGGGGACCATACGGAGCTGCGTCCCGAACGCGAAGTGCCGGTCTCTCGCACCATCCTAGACACCGTGATCCGGGAACAGGTGGCGTTGCTCACCTTCGACGCCATGTCGGACCAGCGCTGGACCACCGGCGAATCCATCCGCCTGCATCAGATCCGCTCCGCCATGAGCGTGCCGCTGTGGTCCGGAGAGCGGATCATCGGCGTGCTGCAGGTGGATTCTCCGGTGCGGGTCGGCACCTTCGATCAAAGCGACCTGGACTTCCTCACCGCCGTCGCCAATTACGCCGCGGTGGCGGTGGAGCGTCTACGCTACGCCCAGCGGGTAGAGACGGAGCGGCGCTGGCGCGGCCGCCTGGAGCGCTACCACTCGCCGGCGGTGATCGAGGAGGTGATGCGCCGCAGTGAGATCCCCGCCGATGAGGAGGCCGCCACTCATCTGCGCACCGCCGAGGTGACGGTGCTATTCGCCGATTTGGTGGGCTTCACGGCGCTGGCGGAACGCCTGTCACCGGAGGAGCTGGCGCAGCTGCTGGAAGGCTTCTTCACCGAGGCCGCAGAGGCGGTCTTCTCCGCCGGCGGCACTCTGGACAAATTCATTGGCGATTGCGTCATGGCCTTCTTCGGTGCCCCCATGGAGCAGCCGGACCATGCCCTCCGGGGAGTCCGGGCAGCGCAGCAGATCCTCAATGCAGTGGACCGCTGGAATCAGCGCCGGGGCGAGCAAGGTCAGTCGCCCCTGGTGGTGCGGGTGGCCCTCAATAGCGGACCGGTGGTGGTGGGGGATATCGGCAGCAACCGTCGTGTCGACTACACGGTGCTGGGAAACACGGTGAACGTCGCATCCCGCCTCGAGGAGCAGGCGTCGGGCGGCGGCGAGATCATCATCGGCCCCGAAACCCACCGTCTCCTCGCCGGCCAGATCCCCACCGAGTCTCTCGGTGAGATGCGCCTGCGGGGGCTCAGCGATCCGGTGGAGCCTTATCGGGTGCAGCGGTAGCCGCCAGTCGCGCCACCAGTGCCCGCCAGGCGAGCCCGCGGTGGGCGATGGCGTCTTTGCGCCGGGGGGGGAGCTCGGCGTAGGTGCGTTCCTCGCCGTCGGGGAGAAAGATTGGATCCCAGCCGAAGCCTTCGTCTCCCCTTGGGGCTTTCAGGATCCTGCCCCGGGCCACACCTTCGGCGCGCACCCGGCGAGTGCCGGTATCCAGCAGGAGAGCGCAGCGGGCGGTAGCGGCGGGGTTGCCCAGGGCGTGGACAGTGCGGGCGATACCCTCCGGGCCTACGGCCTGGAGCATCCACTTCACCAGCGGTCCCGGGAAGCCTCCCAGGGCGTCCAGCTCCAGGCTCACGTCCTCTACGATGACCGAGGCTCCCGGCTTCGCTGCCGCGGCGCCGTCGCCTTTGACCTCGAGGATCTCCGCCAGGTCGAGGGATTGGATCTCCTGCAAATCCAGGGCGAGCCCCCGCAGGCCTTCGCCTACCAAGCGTCGGGCCTCCGCCAGCTTGTTGGGGTTGCCGGTGACCAAGAAGACGCCGGCTAGAGGGCCGTCCTCAGCGGCATGGAACGAAGCGTGCCAGGCTTCCAGCTCCGCCAGGAGCTTCTCCACCTCGTGGCGCAAGTCGTCCAGCGAGCCGTCATTCTGCAGGATCCGGTCCGCCCGCCCGCGGCGCTGGGTGCCGTCGCCTTGGGCTCGGAGCCGGCCCCGGGCGCTCTCTTCGTCCAAGCCCCGCTCGACGGCCCACCGCAGGCGCCGATCGGCGTCCGCTTCCACCGTCACCACCAGGTCGAATTCATCCGCCCGCCCGGCCTCCACCAGCAGGGTGGCTTCGTAGATCAGGATGCCCTCCGCCTCCTCGGTGTGATGGACGAAGCGTTGGGCCACCAGCGGGTGGATCGCCTGCTCCAGCCGGCGCCGGGCGTCGTCGTCGGCGAAGACGCGTTGGGCGACCTTCGGGCGGTCGACGGCGCCGTCGGCGGTGAGCACCTCGGGGCCGAAGAGGCGCTCCACCGCTTGGGCACCCTCAGCGCCGGGGCGGTAGAGCTCCGCCACCAGGCGGTCGGCGTCGAGCACGGTGCATCCCAGCTCCCCGAGCCAGCCGGCGACGGTGGACTTGCCGCTGGCCAGTCCGCCGGTGAGACCTACCAGCAGCGGACGGCTCAAGCCTGGCCCTTGGTGGGGTTGGAGCCGAGCTCCTGGCGATCCAGGCCTTGACGCCGCCGACTGGCGGTGAGGGTGTTGGCGATGACCATGGCGACGGTCAGGGGGCCGACGCCGCCGGGAACCGGGGTGATGGCCGAGGCCCGGGCGACGGCGGCGGTGTAGTCCACGTCCCCCACCAGCACCGAGCCCTTCTTCTCGAACCGTGCCCGCCGCTTCTCATTGCCGGGGAAGAGGCGCTCCACCTCCGCGGCGTCGGTGATGCGGTTGATGCCCACGTCGATGACCACCGCACCCTCCGCCACATGTTCGGCGCCGAGCATGGCCGGCCGGCCCACCGCCGCCACCAGAATGTCGGCGCCGCGGCAGACCTCCTGCAGATTGCGGGTCCGGGAGTGGCAGACGGTGACGGTGCAATTCTCCCGCAGCAGGAGCCCCGCCATGGGCTTGCCGACGATGAGGCTGCGCCCCACCACCACCGCGTTGCGCCCCGACAGGGGAATCTCGTAGCGGCGCAGCATCTCCATGATGCCGGCGGGGGTCGCCGGGACAAAGCCTTCCTCGTCCGCCCACAGCCGGCCGATATTCTCCGGATGAAAGCCGTCCACGTCCTTGGCGGGACTGACCTGCTCGAGGATGGCGCGCTCCGGCAGGCCGTCGGGGAGGGGCAGCTGGATCAGGATGCCGTCCACCGCGTCGTCGGCGTTGAGCTTCTGGACGGCTTCGGTGAGCTCGCCGGCGCTCACCGAAGCGGGCAGCTCGACGGTCTGGCTGACGATGCCCGCCTTCCGGCAGGCCTTGACCTTGCTGCCGACATAAACGTGGGAGGCCGGATTGTCACCTACCAGCACCGCCGTCAGTCCCGGCGGCCGAGCCCCCGCCGCCACCATCTTCTCTACAGCCTCCGCTACCTCGGCTCGGATTTCCGCCGCTACTTTCTTCCCGTCCAGAATTGTCGCCATGATTCTTTGTCCGTAGTATGATTGAAGATCTTGCGAGCAGGTGAGCCCAAAGGGGAGAGCAAGCCCCAGCGGCCCATTCGGTGGCCGTAGCCAGCCTTCGCGCAGAGCATAGCAATAGCCGGCTCCGTCCACGCCATCCGGAGGGGTGGGTGAGAACTTTCTTGCGGTCGGGCCTCTTGACAAATCACCCTCCACGGCCTATCGTCTAAGGCTCTTTGCGTCTAAGCGCGAAGAGCAATGGATCTGTGCCGCCCAGGCGGCTCTTCGCGGTTCCTCGAGACCGCCATCGACAGCCGAAAAGAGACAAGAGGCCGAATAGAGAGCCGCAACGGGATTGCCCCGGCGGTTCCCGAGAGCCAGGCCGGCGAGCACGGTTCCGACAGCAAGCAGCAAGCACGAGTCAGACAGCACGCAAGCGTGGAGCGCCAAGATGACGACCAAGACGTATAGCCCCAAGCGGGACGAGATCGACCGATCCTGGGTGGTAATCGATGCCGCCGGTATTCCGCTGGGCCGACTGGCTGCCAACGTAGCCCGCTTGCTCACCGGCAAGCACAAGCCGACCTACGCGCCCCACGTGGACGTGGGTGACTTCGTAATCGTGATCAACTCCGAGCAGACCGTTTTGACGGGACGCAAGGAAGACCAGAAGACCTATTATCGCCACAGTGGGTATCCCGGGGGCATCAAATCGGAAACCGCCCGCGAGTTGCGGGACCGGCGTCCGGAGCGGATGGTAGAGCGCGCCGTCTGGGGAATGCTGCCGAAGAATCGACTGGGACGCCGTCAGCTGCGCAAGCTGAAGGTGTACGTCGGTAGCGAGCACCCCCACGGGGCCCAGAAGCCCGAGAGCTTCGATATCGCGGCGGCGCTCTGACGCCGCGAGCCTAGAGAGGAGAACCAGCCTTGAGCCAGCTTCAGCACTATGGCACCGGCCGGCGCAAGACCGCCACGGCGCGTGTCTTCCTACGTCCCGGCACCGGTGATGTGAACATCAACGGCCGCGACCTCGACGACTACTTTCCGGACGAAGTCCTGAAGATGATCATCAAGCAACCCCTGACCCTGACCGAGACGGTGGACAAATTCTCCGTCTACGTCACCGTCAAGGGTGGCGGCTCCGCCGGTCAGGCGGGAGCCATCCGCCACGGCATCACCCGTGCTCTGGTGGAGTACAACGGCGAGCTGCGCGAGAAGCTCAAGGCGGCAGGGCTTCTGACCCGTGATCCGCGAAAGAAAGAGCGCAAGAAGTATGGACAGAAGGGCGCCCGCGCCCGCTATCAGTTCAGCAAGCGCTGAGGAGGTCTGGTACCTTGATTCAAGTTTCCATGAAAGAACTCCTCGAGGGTGGTGTCCACTTCGGTCACCAGACCCGCCGTTGGAACCCGAAGATGAAGCCTTATATCTTCGGCAAGCGCAACGGGATCTACATCATCGACCTGCAGAGGACGCTCAAGCTCTTCCGCTCCGCTTCCGAGTACGTGACCCAGCTGGCCCTTCACGGCAAGCGGATCCTCTTCGTCGGCACCAAGCGCCAGGCGCAGGACGCGGTCGCGGAGGAAGCGCAGCGCTGTGGCGAGTTCTACGTGACTCACCGCTGGCTCGGTGGCACCCTGACCAACTTCGTCACCATTCGCAACTCCATCAAGCGTTTGAAGGAGACCGAAGCGCGGCTGGCGGACGAGGACAGCGGTCTGACCAAGAAAGAGTTGCTGCGTCTCGAGCGCGATCGCCAAAAGATGTCTCGCAACCTGGACGGTGTGCGGGATATGGAGCGGCTTCCGGACGCCCTCTTCATCATCGATCCGAAGAAGGAGTCCATCGCCGTCGCCGAGGCCAACAAGCTGGGCATTCCGGTCATCGCGGTGGTGGATACCAACTGTGATCCCGAGCTCATCGACTTCCCGATTCCTGGGAACGACGACGCGATTCGCTCCATTCGACTCTTCACCTCGCGCATCGCCGACGCCTACATCGCGGGCGCCAAGCATCTGCAGCAGGAGAAGATGATCCAGGCCAAGGAAGTGGCGGCGGCGGCTGAAGCCGTCGAGGCGGCCGCTTCCGCTGAAGCCGCCAAAGACGCGGCGTCCGCTTGACGGGCATCCCTCGATAGCGGGCCGCCTAGCTCCGGCGGTGGATTCTCGGAGCACGGAAAGACATATAGAGCAGGGCTCGGCGGCGACGCCGGGCTCCGTGCGAGAAGGTCAGCAAGCCCTCGAGATCTAAGCTTCCAGGGCCGACTGACCTTTTTGTGCGCTAGCAAGGAGAGATAAGGACCATGAAGGTTACCGCTCAGATGGTGAAGGAGCTGCGCGAGCGCACCAGCGCTCCCATGCTCGACTGCAAGAAGATGCTCGAGGAGGCCAACGGCGACATTGATGCCGCCATCGAGCTGCTGCGCAAGAAGGGCCTCGCTTCGGCGGCCAAGAAGGCCGGCCGGGTGACCGCCGAGGGCGCGGTGGGCTCCTACATTCACGCCGGCGGCAAGATCGGCGTGCTGGTGGAGGTCAACTGCGAGACCGACTTCGTCGCCCGTACCGACGAGTTCCAGGCTCTGGTGCGCGATGTCGCCATGCACATCGCCGCCGCCGCTCCGAGCTACGTGCGTCGCGAGGAGGTGACCGCCGACGACCTGGAGCGCGAGCGCAAGATCTTCCGCGAGCAGGCCCTGGAGTCCGGCAAGCCCGAGAACATCGTCGACCGGATCGTCGAAGGCAAGATGGGTAAGTACTACTCCGAGACCGTGCTTCTGGAGCAGCCCTTCGTCAAGGATCCCGACCTGAGCGTCGAGAAGTACATCGCCGAGCGGGTCGCCAAGATCGGCGAGAACATTCAGGTGCGGCGCTTCGCCCGCTTCGTTCTCGGCGAGGGCATCGAGAAGAAGGCCGACGACTTCGTGTCGGAGGTCATGGCGCAGGCTCAGGGGGCTTGACCCTCCGATGCCCCAGACTGAAGAAAGCCAGTCCGGAGAAAATCTAGCTGGGGAGACCCAGTCTGGAGAGGCCCAGTCCAAAGAGGCAGTCTCTCCCGAGAACGCCGGCTCGGCCTGTGCTGAGCCGGCGTTTCGCCGTATTCTGCTGAAGATTTCCGGCGAAGCCCTGATGGGCGACAAGAGCTTCGGCATCGACGAGAAGATCGTTTCGGAGATCGCCGACGAGATCCGCGACGTCTACCACCTCGGGGTGCAGATGGCCATCGTCATCGGCGGCGGCAACATCATTCGTGGTCTCGCCGCCAGCCACCGCGGCATCGAGCGGGTGACCGGCGACTACATGGGCATGCTGGCGACGGTGATCAACGCCCTGGCGCTGCAGGACGCCCTGGAGAAGCGAGGGGTCGAGACCCGGGTGCAGACCGCCATCGACATCCGCGCCGTCGCCGAGCCCTTTATCCGGCGCCGGGCCATCCGGCACCTGCAGAAGGGACGGGCGGTGATCTTCGCCGCCGGCACCGGCAGCCCCTTCTTCACTACCGACAGCGCCGCCGCCCTGCGGGCCAACGAGATCCGCGCCGAGATCCTGCTCAAGGCCACCAATGTGGACGGCATTTACACCGCTGACCCGAGGACCCATCCCGACGCCGAGCTGTTGCCGGAGGTGACCTTCCAGCAGATGCTCGAGCGCAACCTTCAGGTCATGGACGCGGCGGCCATCAGTCTGTGCCGCGACAACAAGATTCCCATTTCGCTCTTCAACCTCGGCGTGCACGGCAACATCCGTCGGGTGGTGTGTGGTGAGAAGGTCGGCTCGTTGGTCAAGGCCGGGGCAGACGGGTAGTTTTCGGCGTGCGGCTCGTTTGACAGCCGGGACCGAGGCAGGGCATGATTTGCATGCCATTTGCGTTGCGAATGACGAAATTTCTGTTCAGAATGATCGCGCTCAGCGGCAGGCCAGAGACCGAATGGGAACAACCCTGGTGCTCGCGCTGATTGTAG
>JAXHTF010000176.1 GCA_034211275.1 Acidobacteriota bacterium | reverse complement strand
GGCATCTCCTTCTATTCCGTGGCGTTGGTGGTCTATCCCGGTGCCGCCCCGGCGGCGGAGGGATTGGTGCCTCCGCGCTGGCGGGCGGGGCTGGGCTTCGGCATCGCCGGTTGGTTGGGCTCGGCCCTGGGGGTGGGGATGGCCCAGGATCTGCACCACGTGCCCAGGCCCTTCCTGCTGGCTGCCGGAGCTCTGCTGCTGGTGGCCTGGGGGCTGAGCCACGGGCGCCGGCTGAAGGCCTTGAGGAGTCTCCACGGCTGGACCCTGGCGGGGTTGGCCGCCGGGCTGCTGGCGGCGTTCTACCTCGCCCTCACCCTGACGGTGCTGGAGCGGGCGGGGGAGGGGAGCGGGCCCGGAGCGGAGGCTTCCTCTGCGGGGCTCTCCTCCACGTCACTTTCTTCCATGGGGCCCTACTCCTCGGATCCCAAGCTGGTGCGTCAGGGGCGGAGGATCTACATCCAGGAGGGGTGTATCAACTGCCACTCTCAATATGTCCGGCCGGAGACGGTGGATGGGGATCTCTGGGGGCCGCACCGGGCGTTGGACCGCAGTCAGAAACCACCGCTGCCGGGGAACCGCCGCCAGGGACCGGATCTGAGCACCGTGGGGGCCCGCCGCAACGCCCAATGGCAACGGTTGCACTTGCGGGCGCCGCGCTCCGTGGTGCCGGCCTCCCGGATGCCGTCTTACGAGCATCTCTTCGCCGGTGACGGGCGTCGGGGCGAGGCGCTGGTGGCCTACCTCGGCAGCTTGGGAGCGGACGGGGCCCAGGAGCGCTGGGCGGCGGTGGCACAGAACGCGCCGACGGTGGCCTCTCGGCCGGGGTCGGTGCCGGCGGGACGGAAGCTCTTCCAACGCTGGTGCGCCGCCTGCCACGGCGCCACCGGAGCTGGCGACGGACCGCTGGCGCCGGAGCTGCATCGGCCCGCTCTGAATCTGACCAAGGACGGCTTTTGGTGGATGGGCCGGCCCGGCTCCGAGGCCGCAGTGGGTATCGATGCGGCGGCCCAGGAGCGGCAGTTCTTGGCCCGCACCATCGTCTACGGCCTCGAAGGCACCGCCATGGCGGGGCACGAGTACCTGACGGATCGCCAGGTGGCGGATCTGGTGGCCTTCGTGCGGACGTTGCCCGCTGGGCTCCCGGCGGTGGCCCAAGGCACCGGCCGGCCGGGGGCCAGCTCGTGAGCACCCCCGGCGGCCGATTCTCCAGCCGGTGGATGGGAGCGCTGACCCGTTGGTGCATCGCCCGGCCCCGCACGGTATTGGTGTTGGCGGCGCTGGTGGCGATGGCGTCCCTGGCCCTGGCGGGAGCCTGGTTGGAGCTGCGCACCTCGAATCTCGACCTGGTGGACCCGGAGCTGCCGGAAGTCGCCCGCTTCCGCGACTTCGCCCACGAATTCGGCACTCCCAACGTTTTGGTGGTGGGGTTGGAGGGGGAGGATCCGGAGCGTCTCTACGCGGTGGTCGACCGCCTGGCACCCCGGCTGCGGGAGGTCTCCGGCGTGCTCAGCGTGGTGGACCGGCTGCCGGTGGATGAGGCCCTGTTGGCCCAGGCCGGTCTCGATCCCTATCTGACCTCCGATTCCGGTGAGCTGGCGCTGCTGCTGGTGCAGCCGGACGATCCCGACTCCCGGGCGGAGACCCTCGAGCCCTTCGTCGCCGCGGTGCGCTCGGTGGTGGACGGAGCGGTGGCGGAGGAGCCGGCGGTGCGCGCCAGCCTCACCGGGATGCCGGTCTACGCGGTGGACGACCGCCAGACCATCCAGCGGGATCTGGGGCGCCTGTCGGCGGTTTCCTTCGTGCTGGTGCTCTTCCTCTTCGTCACCGCCTTCGGAGCCCTACGCCGCCCCTTGCTGGCCATGGTGGCGCTGGCTTTAGGGGTCGCCGCCACGGTGGGGGCGGTGTCCCTCTACCCGGGCCACCTGACCCTGCTTTCGGCATTCTTCGCTTCCATCCTTTTCGGTTTGGGAGTGGACTACGGGGTGCACCTGGTGGACCGCATCGAGGAGGAGGTGGCGGCGGAAATGGACGAGCGGGAGGCCGTGGCCACCGCCGTGGAGGCTTTGGCGCCAGGTCTTCTCACCGGCGCCGGCACCACCGCCTCGGTGCTCTTCGCCATGGTCTTCTCCGGGTTCCGGGGCTTCGAGGAGCTGGGGGTGGTGGCAGGCACCGGAGTCGTGCTCTGTCTGTTGGCGATGGTCACGCTGTTGCCGGCGCTGTTGGTTCTCTGGCCACCGGCCCGGCGTCGGGAGCGGCCGCTGATGGAGCGGCGGCTGGGCCGCTTCCTGGTGACCTTCCAGAATCGGCCGGTGGCGGCGGGGGTGGCGTTGCTGGTGGCGGTGGCGGCCTTCGCCGGCGGACCGGGATTCGACGGGGACTATCTCAATCTGCAGCCCGTGGGATCGGAGGCGGTGCGGCTGGAGCGTCTCATGGTCGAGGAATCTTCCTGGTCGCCGGAGTTTGCGGTCTTCACCACCGACGATGAGGACCGAGCTCGGCAGATCGTCGAGCAGCTAGTGGACGACGAGACGGTGGCGGCGGTGCGTTCGATGGTGGAGTTGGAGGCCCTCGGGGCGGCGGAGGGCTTGCCACCGAGCCTGGCCGCCGGTCTGCGCAGCCCCGAGGGCCGCTACGCCGTCTATGCCTACCCGGCGGAGGACGTCTGGCGTCCGGCGGCCCAGGAGCGCTTCCTGGAGCATTTGCGGGCGGTGGACCCGGAGGTCACGGGCATGCCGGTGCTGGGGAGCTTCATGGTGCAGCGCTCCCGGCGGGCTCTGCGTATCACCGCCGCCCTGGGGCTGGTGCTGCTGGCGCTGTGGGTGGGATGGGATTTCCGCCGCTGGCAGCCGGCCCTGCTGGCGATACTGCCGGCGGTGCTCACCGTCGTCTCCCTCCACGGCCTCATGAGGTTCTTTCAGGTGCCCTTCAACTCCCTCAACCTGATGGCCCTGCCGGTGGTGCTGGGGGTGGCGGTGGACGACGGGGTGCACATCGTGCACCGTTTTCTGGCGGAGCGGGGAGATCTACGCCGCACTCTCTCGGGCACCGGTCGCAGCGTGCTGCTCACCTCCCTGACCACTCTGGCGGCCTTCGGCACCCTGGCCCTCACCGGCCATCGGGGGCTGGCCTCCTTCGGCAAGGCTCTGGCCCTCGGCGTGGCGGCGGCGCTGGTGATCTCGGTGCTGCTGCTGCCGGAGCTGCTGGTGCTTTGCCGGCGCTGGTTGCTGGACGGGCACTGCTTGCAGGGCGATCTAGCGCTCGGTCCAGGGGGTGGGGAGAAAGGACGGCACGTCGGTGCCCCGGCCCTCCTCCCGGGCGCGGCGGTAGACCAGGTCCGAGACCGCCAGGTCGAGGACGCCCATGCCGAAGGGGCTGAAGATGATGGCGCGGTCCTCCGGCGCCGGCGGGGCTTGCCCCAGGAGCACCTCGCCGAGGGTGGTGCGGACGAAGTCGCGGTGGCCGGTGGCCTCCGCCGCCAGGTGGATGGAAGTGCCGGCGCGGCAGACATGGTCGAGGTCGTCGACCACATTGTCGTGGGCCAGGATGGCCTCCGGCAGTAGGTCCCGCAGGGAGATGTGGAGGACCGTCGCTCCTTCCGGGCAGGCGTCCAGATTCTCCAGGTAGGGATTGACCGCGGTGGTGGCGAAGGAGCTCACGGGGGAGGCGCCGAGGGCTTCCTCGAGGCTTGCCGCCGCCTGCAGAGTCGCTCCGGGGATGGCCGCTTCCAGCCGCCGGCCGAATTGCTCCGCCCGCTCGGTGGACAGGTCGTAGGCGACGAAGCGCCGAGCCTGCGGCCACACCGCCGCCAGGAAGCGGCAGATCTCCCAATTGATCAACCCGCAGCCCACCAGACCGATGACTTCCGGTGCCTCCCCACGGTGCAGCTCCCGGGCCGCCAGGGCGGCGCTGGCGGCGGTGCGCCGGGCGCTGATGATGGAGCCTTCGAGGATGGCGAAGGGGCGGCCGGTGTCGCGGTGGTTGAGGATCACCGTGGCGGAGGCGCGCTCCATGCCGCGCTCGATATTGCCGGGCACCGAGGCGATCCACTTGATGCCGGCGAGCTCGAAGGGCTCACCGACGTAGGCCGGCAGGGCGATGATGCGGTCCCGGTCGCTGTCCGGGAAGCGCAGAAAATTCGAGTGGGGGAGCGAGGAGTGGCCCCGGGCGTGGGCTTTGTAGCCTTCCGCTACGGCCTCCAGGATCTCCGTCTCGCGCTGATCGAGAAGCTCGACGATGTCGTCACCGGAGACGATGAGAAGGGGCTGCTGTTGCGACATGGAGGTACCTCGTGATTCGGCAGGTTCGAAACGGCGGAGGCCGGGCCGGGAGCTCCACCGGAGTTCTGGAAAGAGGGATCGAAACGGGACGAGGAATCAGTCGGTGAGGACCACCTCGACGTAGTCCGGGAACGGCTGGATCGACTCCAGGTCGTGCTCCAGGAGCAGCGTGCCGTCCTTGCGGTCGATCTCCTTGAAACCGGAGAATTTGTAGGTCACCAACATCATGCGGTTGCGGTCGTTGGAGCGGAACTCCGCCAGCAGCCGCACCCCGGCTTGCTTCGCCAGGCTCAGCACGTGCTGCAGCATGATGGTGCCGACCCCTCGGGACATGACTCGGCAGGACATGAGCAGCAGGCGCAGATGCCAGACGTCGTCTTCCTTTTCCACCAGCGTCAGGCCGATCTTGCCGTAGGTGCCGTAGCGGTCCACCAGCCCGGCGATGAGCAGCAAGTGATCGTCGCTCTGACGAAAGGCGTCGAGCTCGTCGTAGTCGTAGGTGTAGCCGGTGGTGTTGAGCTGGTGGGTGCGCATGGTCAGCTCTTCGGCCCGCTGCAGATCTTCCTGCTGCGCCGGCCCGAGGGTGAAGTGCATGTCGAGGCTGGCGAGGAATTCCTCCGTCGGTCCGACGAAGCCTTCCTCCGCTTCCTTGCGCTCGATGTCCGCCTGGTACATCTGCCGCCGCAGCGACGACTCGTCGGTGATGAAGCGGGGCTGGAACTCCGAGCGCTCCGCCAAACCGGGAGCTTCGTCGGCGTCGAGGGTGAGGATCTCCGGCAGCGAGTGGCTGACCTCGTCGCGCTCGAAAGGCTGATCGTCGATGAACGCCACCGTGTCCATGCCGATATTGATCGACTGGACGATCTGCTCGATGTTGGAAGCTTTGGAGCTCCAATTGATCATCGGATAGAGGAAGTAGTGATCGAGACCCAGGGCTTTGAGGCGCTCCATGGCGGCGGCGTGATCGTTCTTGCTCGCCACCGACTGCAGAATGCCGCGCTCGTCGAGGGTCTCGAGGGTCTTGACCACGCCGTCCCGGGGCTGGACGTCGTCGCCCTCCAGGAGGGTGCCGTCCCAGAGGGTGTTGTCGAGATCCCAGATCAGCAGCTTGACGGTGCGGTGGCCACGCTCTTCAGTCTCGCTGGCGGGTTGCTGGTCGGCGGCGGGGGTGGCTGTGTCGACGGTCATGGCGCTCTCCGGCTAAGAATTGAGACGGATGCCCGGTTGCTGGACTCTTGGTGAGGCCCTCAGAGCTCCGGCAACGGCATCCAGGGGATGGAAATCTGTTGAATGTGGGTGCTGCCCTCGATGATCTCCGTCACCTGGGCATCCCGCAGGTAGCGGCCCACCGGGTAGTCGTCGGTCATACCGTTGGCGCCGTGCAGCTGCACCGCGTCGTGGGCGGCGGCGGTGGCGGTGCGGGAGGCGAAGTACTTGGCGATCATGGTCTCGGTGGAGGCGCTGGGATCGCCGCTGCGGCGCAGGTGGCCGGCGCGGCAGCAGAGCAGACGGGCGGCGCGGGTGTTGACCAGCAGCTCCGTCAGCTTGCGCTGCACCAGCTGGTGCTCCTGCAGCAGCTTGCCCCCCTGGCGCCGGCTGCGGGTGTAGTTGCGGCAGGCTTCGAGACAGCCCTGGGCGATGCCCACGGAGCCCCAGGCGACGCTGTAGCGACCGTGATCGAGAGCGGTGGAGATGACGTGGGAGAAGCCGAAGCCGACCCGCGCCAGAAGATTCTCCGCGGGGATGCGGCAGCCCTCCAGATGGATCTCCGCGAGCAGCGAGGCGCGGGTGCCCATGGGCGGTTCCATGGCTTCCCGGCGTAGCCCGGGAGCGTCGGCGGGAACCAGGAAGGCGGTGGGCTTGCCGTCGCATTGGGCCAGCGCCAGGTAGTAATCCGCCAGCTGGCCGAAGGTGGTCCACTTCTTGACGCCGTCGAGGACGAAGTGGTCGCCGTCGCGGCGGGCCTGGGTTTCCGCCTGGGCCGCGTCGCTGCCGACGTTGGGCTCGGAGAGGGCCAGGGCTCCCAACTTCTCGCCTCGGGCCAGAGGCTCCAAGATCGCTTCCTTGAGGGCGGCGCTCCCCCAGCGGTGCACCGCCCGGGTGGTCATGTCGTGCACCGTCAGCAGGGAGCGCACGGAGGAGCATCCCCGGCCCATCTCCTCGGTGAGCAGGCCGTAGGTGATGGGCTCCATGCCCAGGCCGCCGGCTTCTTCCGGCAGCGGGGATCCCAGCCAATGCCGTTCCCGCAGCCGGTCGATGAACTCCATCGGCACTCGGCCGGCGCGGTCCCAGGCGGCGGCGTGGGGCACGATCTCGGCGTCCACGAAGGCCCGGAACTCACGGCGGGCCTGGCGCTGGGCGTCGCTCAGCTCGACGTGCATACCGGTGTTTGGCATACCGGTGTCTGCCGTGCCCTGGTCGGCCTCGGTGGGGGTCTGGGTGGGGCTCAAGCGACTCTCCTCAGGCCTGGGCGCCGGCGGTGAGCTTCTGACCCACCAGGCCGTCGATGGCGTTGACGGTGCGGAAGTTGTCCAGGTCCAGGTCTTCGTCCTCCACCGTCACTCCGAACTCTTTCTCGACGAATTGCACCAGCTGCATCGCCAGCAGGGAGTTGACGAAGCCCAGGGCGAAGATGTCCTCGTCGTCCTGGAGCTCGTGGTTGCTGAAGAACCGGGCCAAAAAGGTCTTGATCTTTTCCTTGCGTGCTTCCATGGAATTTCTTTCTTCGAGAATGGTTGGGGCGGCTCAGATCTGAACGCCGTAATCGTAAAAACCCTTGCCGCTCTTGCGGCCCAGGAGCCCGGCGTCCACCATCTTCACCAGCAGCGGACAAGGGCGGAATTTGTCGTCCCCATAGCTTTCATGGAGCACCACCAGGGAATCGAGAATGGTGTCCAGGCCGATGAGGTCACCGGTCTCCAGCGGCCCCATCTTGTGACCGAAACAGGTCTTGAACAGGCGGTCCACATCCTCCGCCGGCGAGACCTGATCCATCACCACCCAGATGGCCTCGTTGATGGTCAGCATCAAAACCCGGTTGGAGACGAAGCCGGGAAGATCCTGCACTACGATGCCTTCCTTGCCCATGGTGGCGAGGAGGGCCTGGGTGCGCTCGATGGTCTCGTCGGAGGTGTGGTGACCGCGGATCACCTCCACCACCGGCTTCATGGGCACCGGGTTCATGAAATGGGTACCGATGATCTTGTCGGGACGCTGGGTGATGGAACCGACCTTGGTGATGGAGATGCACGAAGTGTTGACGGCGAAGACACACTCCGGCGGGCAGATGGCGTCGATCTGGCCGTAGACCTCTTGCTTTACGGGCCATTTCTCCACCACGTTTTCGATCAGGAAGTCCGCCGCCTCCAGCTCCTGGTAGTAGCCCGTGGTGTGGACCCGCTCGAGGATCGCGGAGCTCGACTCCTTGGGTTTGTCGCCGCCCTTCTGGAACATGCTCTGCATGCGCAGACCCTGGCGGATGTCGCTCTTGGCGCGCTCCAGGGCCGCCTGGTCGATGTCCACCAGAATGACCCGGTGGCCGGCCGTTGCCAGACTCTGGGCGACTCCCGCGCCCATCACGCCGGCGCCCACGACTCCTACGGTGCTGTCGGTCATTTCGCTGCTATCTCCTCACGCCGGAGGCCGCGAAGCCCCTGTGGCTCTTTGGGTTCGAATTCTGCTACGCAGCCCGGGCTCCAAGGTTGGCGCGGGCCTCACCACTTTGGCTCAACTGCCGATAGGGACGAGCCACCCCTCACCGCCGGTGGCGGCGGCGGGGCCTACTCGTCCGGGCTACCGTTGTAGTGCAGCCCACCGCTGAGGGTAGGACAACGGCGGGTAATTTTAGAAGAGAGTGTAGAAGAGATTGGGGCTGGATCAGTGTCCCCGGGGCGGGATCGGTCCGATGGAGTAGGAGTCGATGTCGTCCACCGGCTGGGGGTACTTCATGTCGAGGCCCTCCAGCACTTCCATCAGCAGCTCCGAGACCACCAGGTTGCGGAACCATTTGCGATCCGCGGGGATCACGTGCCACGGCGCCCAGGGGGTGTTGCACAGGGTCAGGGCGTCCTCGTAGGCGTGCTGGAAGTGGTGCCAGAGCTTGCGGTCCTCCAGGTCCCCGGGATTGAATTTCCACTGCTTGTCCGGCCGCTGCTGGCGCTCCGTGAGGCGCTCCGCCTGTTCTTCCGGGGTGATGTGGAGGAAGAGCTTGACGATGGTCACGCCCTCGTCGGAGATCAGCTTCTCGAAGCGGTTGATGTGCTCATAGCGCCGCTTCCAGACTTCCTCCGGCGCCAGTCCCTTGACCCGCACCACCAACACGTCCTCGTAGTGGGAGCGGTTGAAGATGCCCACCATGCCGCGGCGAGGCACGGCTTTGTGGACGCGCCACAAAAAGTCGTGGTTGCGCTCCTCCTCCGTCGGCACCTTGAACGGCGTGACGATCACCCCCTGGGGATCGAAGGCCCCCATGACGTGACGGATGGTGCCGTCCTTGCCACCGGTGTCCATTCCCTGGAGGACGATGAGCAGGCCGTGGCGACCCTGGGCGTAGAGGCATTGTTGGAGGTCGTTGAGGCGCTCCTGATCCTTCTTCACCCAATCCTTGGCCTCGTCCTTGAGGTCGTCCTTGTCGAGCTCGAAATTCGCCAGATCCCGGGGGTCGAAGCGGTCGAGATGGAAGCGTTCTCCGGCGGGCAGGCGGTAGCGGTCGAGATCGAGGCGGGGCATGGAGGCTCCTTCGTGGGCGGTGATGGGCTCGCAGGGTGGTGTCGTCTAAGGTTTGATTCTATTGATGTTGGACGATGGAGTAGGGCGGCGTCAATTGGCTTGGGTTCTGGAGATTCATGCAGTCGCTGATCAATCCGGCTCCCACCCCAACCCGGGACGGCCGGTGGCGGAGAGGTAGCCGTCTTCGAGGATCACTGCGCCGGCGCTGGGGTCGTCCACCAGGTCGAGGTGGCCGTCGAGGTCGGCGTAGCGCAGGTTGGGGCGGGCGAGGACGGCGGCGAGGCCGGCGGCGATGGCGACGGCGGCTTCGTCCATGCAGCCCACCATCACCTCGGCGCCGGTGGAACGGGCGACGGCGGAGATGCGCAGGGTTTCGGCGATGCCCCCCACCTTCATCAGCTTGACGTTGAGTAGCTTGACCCGCCGGGGACCCGCCAGGCGGTAGGCGTCGTCCAGATTCATCAGGCTCTCGTCCGCCATCACCGGCAGCGCGCTGGCCGCCGCCACCCGCGCCAGGGAATCGAGGTCCCGCTTCGGCGTCGGCTGTTCGAGCAGGGTGAGGCGGGCGCTGGCGACGGCGTCGATGAAGCGCAGGGCCTGAGCCTCCGTGTAGCCCTGGTTGGCGTCGAAGCGCAGCTCCACGTCCGGTCCCGCGGCCGCCCGCACCCGGTGCACGCGCTCGGCGTCCTCCAGCGGGTCCAGGCCGCCCTTGATCTTCAGGCAGCGGAAACCCTCTGCCACCCGCCGGCGGGTTTCTTCCTCGGTCTCTTCCAAGGGCCGGATCCCCAGGGTGACGCTGGTCAGGATGCGCCGGCGATAGCCTCCCAAAAGCTGCCACAGGGGTACGCCGGCGATCTTCCCCAGTAGGTCGTGGAGTGCCATGTCCACCGCCGCCAGGGCCGAAGGGTGGCTCGCCAGAGGTTGGCGCAGCCGTTCCAGGGGGACGCCGTAGCGCAGCGGGTCGGCGCCGGTGAGCTCCTCCGCCGCCGGCCCCTGGAGCGCTGCCAGCACCTCCTGCGGGTCCTCCCCGGTGACTTCCGGCGCCGGCGCCGCGCAGCCGTAGCCCACCAGGGAGCCGTCGGTGATCACTCGCAGGAAGAGGTTGGTGACCTCCTCGACGGTTTCGTAGGCGATGGTGTAGGGCTCGGTGAGGCGCAGCTCCACCGGCCACGCCTCGACTCGGACGATGCGCATGGCGGCCTCCTCAGCCGGCGCCGTCGGTGGCTGGAAGGCGTTGGACGAGGAGCGGCACCAATGCCCCGGCGCCGTCCCGCAGCACGTCCACCGCCGGCAGGCCGGTCTCTTCCCGGATGGCACGGCAGGCGTCGTCGATCTGCTGGCCCTCCATCCCCTCGTGGTTCACCGTTACCGCCACCACCGGCTTGCCGGAGATCATCTCGATGGCCTGAATCTGCTGCGGCAGGGGGTGTAGCGGATGGCCGGGGAAGCCGTCGTACTCCTTGCGGGTGGGGGCGTGCTGGAGGATCACCACGTCCGGCCGGGCGGCGGCGAGGATCTCGAAGCCGCCGGGATAGGCGGGGTTCATCAGGCTGCCCTGGCCCTCGATGACGATGGCCTGGGGCCGTGCCGCGTCCCAGGCGCTCCACACCGCGTGCTCGATCTCGCCGGCGACGAAGTCGTTGATCAGGGAGTCGAGAATCAGGCTGTAGGGGGCCCCCTGCATCCAGGCGGTCTGGCCGGTACCCACCATCTCCGCCGGGTGACCGGCGGCGCGCAAGGCCTCCACCAGCAGCCAGGCGGTGGTGCGCTTGCCCACCGCCGAGTCGGTGCCCAGGAGGGCGATCTTGAGGGCCTTCACCTGCTCGATCTTGCCGCTGAAGAAGTGCAGCTGGGAGCGCGGCGGCGGCTTGCGGACGTCCCGTAGATCGACGCCCTGGACCTCCGCCAGCCGGCTCAGCTCCGGATCCTCGGTGAGGAAGTCGTGGAGCCCCGAGTCGACGTGGAGGCCGGACCGGATGGCCCCCGCCACCGCCTCCCGATGCTCCGGCCCCAGCCGCCCGCCGTCCGGCGCCAGGCCGATGACCAGATGGCTCGCCGGGCCGCCGGCGGCGCGGTGGGAGGCTTCCAGAGCGGTGGCGACGTCGGGGTAGATGGGGATTCCCGAGGGCTTGCCGTCGAGGACCTGACCGGCGTCCTGCCCGGCGTGGGCGGCGTCCACCACCGAGAGCACCCGATAGCGCTCGGTGCGACGCACCAGGCCGTGGGCGGTCTTGCCGTTGGGGGTGTTGAAGGCACCCTGGCAGTAGACGATGGCGCTGCCGTCCGGGGTTCTGGCGTCGGGGGGTCTGGCGTCGGGGGTTCTGGCCTCTGGACTTCTGGGGTCGGTCATCACTTTCTCCCGGTGAGCACGGCGACGTAGCGGTCGCCGGGCAGCGGTTCGGCGGCGTGGCGGGTCAGCAGCACCACCAGTCCGGCGGTGGAGGCGGGGAGCACGCTCAGTCCCTCGCGCTCCAAGAGCTGTCGAGCCAGGCGTAGCATCTGGCGGTCGCTGACATGATCCGCCCAGCCGCCGCTGGCGCGCAACGCCTCCAGCGCCTGGTCGCCGTCGTAGGAATGCCAGTTGATCAGGGGCTCGTTGACCACCGTCTCGCGCACCCGCGCCGGATCCAAGTCCTCGCAGTGCTGATGGCCGCGGAGGAAGGAGCGGATGATGGGATTCTTATGCGCCGACGAGCCCGCCACCATATGCGGCATGCGCGAGGTCTTGCCGCGGCGGTAGAGGCGCAGGAAGCCTTTGTAGATTCCCGCCAGGGTGGTGCCGTTGGACGCCGGCACCGCCACCACCGCCGGAGCATCCCGCAGCTCGTCGTAAATCTCCAGGGCGATCTGACCGTAGCCTTCCAGCTGCAAGTCGGTGTTGTCGCCGCCGGGGTTGGCGTCGTAGAGCTCGTCGTCGGCGGCGCGCCGGCGGGAGGCGTCGACGGTGGCTTCGTAGTCGCCGTTGAAGCGTACGATCTCCGCCCCGAAGCGGGTCATCTCCTGGAGTCGCCGGGTGTGGTATCCCTCGGGGATGTAGATCAGGCAGCGCAGCCCGGCGATGGACGCCGCCAGGGCCATGGCGGCGCCGTAGTTGCCACAGGTGGCGACGGTGATGGTGTCGAAGCCCCGGCGCAGGGCGTCCCGGGCCTGGGCGAAGGCGATGCGGTCCTTCTGGGTGCCGGTGGGGTTGCCGCCCTCGAATTTGAGGAAGAGCTGGCGCAGCCCGAGGGCTCGCTCCAGGTTGCGGGCTCGGCCGAAGTGGGTGTCCCCGACCTCCGAGTCCAGAATGTCCTCGAAGGCCTCCAGCCGCTCCTCCACCGGCGTCTCCGCCGACGCCGCCCGCCGCCGCAGCTCCTCCAAATCCCCGAGCTGGAACTCCGGATCCGGCCGCGCGCCGTCCTGGAGGTAGAGCCCCGCTTCGGCGGGAGGCAGGGTGTCGCCGGGGTTTTCCGGGTCGGTGGTGCGAGAATCTTGGCTCATGGCTCGTCCGTATTTCTCCTGGAGTTTCACACTACGCTCGGCGGCCGGGGTGAGGCAAGGCCTTTGGGAGATGGAATCCCTGGGAGCGCCGGCATAGCTCGCTCCCACGCTCCGGCGTGGGAGCTCCGGGGAGACGCTCCAGCGTCGAGGGCGGGGGGCAGCGGAAGGCTCAGCCCCGCTGGAGCGGGGCTTGGTTGAATGCCCGTCTCTGAGCGTGGTGGGTGCCCACGCTAGAGCATGGGCACCAGGATTTCTCTTCCGGGGCCATGCCATACTTCCCAAGCAAGGACTGAATTTCAGGAGACCGATCACCGATGAGCACCGCAACCCTGTGGCAGAGATACCGCCAATACACCTTCGACGACCGCGAGCTGGGACTGCGGCTGGACATCAGCCGCATGGATTTCGGCGAGGGTTTCTTCCCCGGCATGAGCACCGCCATGGAGCGGGTCTTCGAGTCCATGACGGAGCTCGAGGCGGGAGCGGTGGCGAATCCGGACGAAGGGCGGCAGGTGGGGCATTATTGGCTGCGGGCGCCGGAGCTGGCCCCCAGCGAAGAGCAGACCGCCGCCATCCGTGCAGCCCAGCGGGCGACGAAAGACTTCGCTGCGAAGGTCCACAGCGGGGAGCTGCGGCCGCCGGGGGAGGAGCGCTTCACCGACTTGCTGGTCATCGGCATCGGCGGCTCCGCCCTGGGGCCTCAGCTGGTGGCGGACGCCCTGGGGCAGCCGGGGCGGGATCGCCTGCGCCTGGCTTTCTTCGACAACACCGATCCCGACGGCATGGCCCGCACCCTCGCCGAATTGGGGGATCGCCTGGCCACCACCCTCTGCGTGGTGATCTCCAAATCCGGCGGCACGCCGGAGACCCGCAACGGCCTGCTGGTGGCGCAGCGGGCCATGGAGGCCGCCGGCCTTGGCTTCGCGCCGCGGGCGGTGGCCATCACCGGCGACGGTTCGGCCCTCGATGAGCGGGCGCGGGAAGAAGGCTGGCTGGCCCGCTTTCCCATGTGGGATTGGGTCGGCGGCCGTACCAGCGTCACCAGCGCCGTGGGTCTGGTGCCGGCGGCGCTCCAGGGCCTGGACGTGGACGCCTTCCTCGACGGCGCCGCGGCCTGCGATGCGCGCACTCGGGTGCCGGAGGTGGAGAACAATCCGGCGGCGTTGCTGGCGCTGATGTGGTTCCACGCCACCAAGGGGCAGGGCGAGCGGGACATGGTGATCTTGCCCTATCGGGATCGGCTGCTGCTCTTCTCCCGCTACCTTCAGCAGCTGGTGATGGAGTCCCTGGGCAAGGGAGAGGATCTCGAAGGCCGGCCGGTGGCCCAGGGCATCGCGGTATACGGCAACAAGGGCTCCACCGATCAGCACGCCTTCGTCCAGCAGCTGCGGGAGGGGGTGGACAACTTCTTCGTCACCTTCGTGGAGGTGCTGGCCAACGACAGCGAGGATCCGCAAGTGGAGCCCGGGGTGACCTGCTCCGACTATCTCCGCGGCTTCCTCACGGGTACCCAGGA
>JAXHTF010000175.1 GCA_034211275.1 Acidobacteriota bacterium | reverse complement strand
CAGCTGGCAGACCTTGCCGGAGGCCTGGTCGGTGCCCATGCGGGGATCCAGGTTGGTGGGGCTGTTGGTGATGGCCACCGTCAGCTCCTGGCCTTCGGGCCATTCGGGGCCGCTGCGCTCGCCGCAGGCGCCTGCCACGAAAAGAGCCAGCAGCAGTACGATCCAGCCCTTGGATGAGGGCTTCGGACCGTGGATAGAGCTTTTTGGTAGAGTCACCGACTTGTAGGATCGTGAGGGTGGCAGGGCCATAGCAAGACGCCCGGCGGGCGCGAGGTGTGAGTCTAGCAGAGTGCCTTTCGATCCGGCCGAGGGAGATTCGACCTCCCGGCACCACACCCCGACGATCACTCCAAGCGGAAACTGACTACCAAGAAGGACTCCTCCATGAAGCGTATCTGCGTGCTCCGGTTGGTCTGCGCAGCACTAACACCCGCATTCGTACTGGCATTCGCCCTGGGCCTCGCCCTGGCCCCGGCCGCGAAGGCCTCGGCAGAAGAACGGCCAAAGATGGTCATCCTCGGTTTTGACGGCGCCGATGCCGACCTCACTCGCCAATGGATGGAAGCGGGGGATCTGCCCAATCTTGCGGCTCTCGCCGAGAATCATCAATTCTCCCCGATGCGGGTCACCATCCCCTCCCAGACCCCGGTCTCCTGGTCCACTTTCTCCACGGGCCTGTCCCCGGGGCGGCACTCCATCATCGACTTCCTGCGCCGCGACCCCAAGACCTACCAGCCGAGCTTCGGCTTCATGCGCGAGGATTCCACCGACTTTTTGTGGGGCACCAAGACCCCGCTGGTGCTGGGCGGCCTGGGGGCCGTGGTGCTGGCGCTGGTGCTCTTCCTGCTGCTCAAGCTCTTCCGGGTGCGCACCGGCCGCGCCGCCATCGCCGGCCTGGTGGTGGGCATCGCCGCCGGCGCCGGCCTCTACGCCGCCGCCGACCGCCTGCTCCCGGACACCCAGCCGCTGGCGGTGAACATGCAGCAGGGCGATACCTTCTGGCAGGTGTTGGGAGATGCCGGCGTGCGGGTGAAGGTGATCCGCATGCCCGTCACCTTCCCGCCGGAGCCTTTCTCCCACGGCAGCCTGCTCAGCGGCATGGGCACGCCGGACCTCTCCGGCCGCATCGGCAAGCCCTTCTATTTCACTTCCGAGCTTTTCTTCACGCCGCGCAACGGCGGTGATTTCTCCATCGAGGTGGTGGAGCTCTTCGACAACCGGGGCACCATCACCACCGAGGTCAAGGGACCGCCCAACAAGCTCTTCCCGGACGAGGAGCCCTACATCACCATCCCCATGACCCTGGAGGTGGCGGAGGACAAGTCGAGCCTGGGGATCCAGGTCTCCGGCAACGACCTCGAGCTGGCCCCCGGCGAGTGGAGCGATTGGGTGCGCTTCACCTTCCCGTTCAACGACCTCATCGAGCTCCAGGGCATCGGCAAGTTCCGCCTGCTCTCCCTGGAGCCGGAGGTGCGGCTGTATCTGTCGCCGATCCAATTCGATCCCACGGCGCTGCCGCCCATCGTCGACATCAGCACCCCGTCGGAGATGGCGCCGGAGCTGGCGGAGGCCTACGGGCTGTACAAGACCATCGGCTGGAGCATCGACACCTGGTCCCTGACCGACGGCACCATCGACGAAGAGGTGTTCATGGAGGACGTGCGCCAGACCACCGCCCAGGACGAGAAGATCTACTACGGTCTGCTCGAGGACGACGACTGGGACGTGCTGATGTACTACTTCGAGTTCACTGACCGGGTGCAGCACATGATGTTCCGCTTCATCGATCCGGAGCACCCCCTCTACACCGAAGAGGGGGCGGCGGCCTGGGGCGACACCATTCGCCAGTCCTACATCGCCATGGACCGCATCGTCGGCGAGACGATGCAGCGCAAGGACGACAATACCGAGGTGATGGTGGTCTCGGACCACGGCTTCGCCACCTTCCGCTACGGCTTCAACTACAACACCTGGCTGGTGAAGAACGGCTTCATGACCCTCCAGGGCCAGGGCGAGCGCAAATCCTTGGAGGATCTCTTCGACCAGGGTGAGTTCCTCACCAACGTCGATTGGAGCCAGACCAAGGCCTACGCCCTGGGGCTGGGACAGATCTACATCAACCTCGCCGGCCGTGAGGGCAAGGGCATCGTGCAGCCGGAGGAGTACGACCAGGTGGTGGCGGAGATCAAGGCCGGCCTGGAGAGCTACGTCCACGAGGAGACCGGCGAAAAGCCCGTGGCCTACGTCTTCACCCGCGACGAAGCCTACGGCACCTACGACGCCTCCCACGTGCCGGACATGGTGCCGTCCAACAGCGATGGCTACCGCGTCGGTTGGCAGGACAGCCTGGGCGGCTTCGGTCAGGAGGTGGTGGAGCCCAACACCCGCATCTGGAGCGGCGACCATTGCTCCGTCTACCCGCCGCTGGTGGAGGGCATCTTCTTCACCACCCTGGGTCTGCGCAAGGATCGCCAACCCTACATGGCGGACGTCATGCCCACCCTGCTGGAGCTCTATGGCGTTTCGTCGGACACTGAGTACGACGGCGAGAGTCTGCTGGCCCCGGGTGGTTGATCGGGGGGCTGATTCACCGTGATCAACGCCGCGGCGCGGGAATCCAGCGCCGCGGTTCGCGGTTGGTTTCTCTGAGGACGGGCTTGCAGGAACCCCTCACCCCCGTCCCACCGGATCTCGGCGCTGGAGCTCAGTGCGACGGTGAGCTTCGAGCTTCCCCCTCTACCGGACGGTCGGGTGAGAGGCTGGGAGAGGGGGACCGAGGGGGTGAGGGCTCGGCCTCATAGAAACCCAAATGAAAGGCTCCCGCACCATCCAAGGCTCCACTTCTCCCATCACCTCGCCGGTGCTACTGGTCGCGCTTTGCGCGCTGCTGGCGGCGTGGTTGGTGGGGCCCCTTCCTGCGGCTTCCCAAGACAGCTCCCCGGAAACCGAAGAGCCGTCTGCTAGAGAACAAGCGCTGCGGCAAATCCAGGAGCAGATCGCCGGCCTCGAAGACCGGCTGGGGGAGCTGCGGGAGACCGCCGGCGGCCTCCAAGGGCGCTTGGAGCGGGTCGAGCTGGAGCTCGAGCTGCAGACCCAGCGGGTTTCCGAGGCGGAGACGGCGCGGGAGGTGGCTCTGGAGAAGGTGGAGACCAGCACCCGCCAGGTCGCCCGGCTGGAAGACGATCTGGCCCAGGCGCGGCAGGATCTGCGGTCTAGGCTGCGGGCGCTCTACCGGCTAGGCTCCTTCGGCTATCTGCGCATGTTCCTGGCGGTGGGCCCGGACGCCGATCCCCTGGAGGCGGTGCGCGGACTGCGCTACCTGGCGCGCCGGGACGCCGCCGCCGTGGAGCACTTCGTCGACACCCAGGAGCGGCTGGCGGACGAGCGTCAGGTGCTGGTGATGCAATTCGAAGAGGCGGAGAGCTGGGCCCAGCAGGAGACCGAGCGCCGGCGGGAGCTGGCCACCCTGCGCCGGCGCCAGGCGAATGTGTTGGCGCAGGTGCGGCGGGAGAGCGACCGGGTGGCCGCCGAGGCGGAGCGCCTTCGGGACAAAGAGCGCAAGCTCGCCAACCTCCTGGCCAGCCTCGCCGACAGCGCCGGATCGGATCTGGACGGTACGCCCATCCAGGACTTCAAGAGCGCCCTGGACTGGCCCGCCCCGGGGGAGGTGGAGGTCGGCTTCGGCACCGTCCGGGACCCCCGCTACCGCACCCGTCTGCCCCACCACGGCATCGAGATCGGACTGGAGCGGCGTCAGCCGGTGCGCTCCGTCTACCCCGGCAAAGTGCTCTTCGCCGGCCCCTTCGAAGGCTACGGCGCGATGGTCGTAATGCTCCATCCGGGGCGGGTTTTCACCGTCTACGGAGGGCTGGAGAGCCTGCGGGTGGAGGCCGACGATGTGCTATCTTTGAGCGATGCCGTGGGGCTGGCATCCAACACGTTCTACTTCGAAATCCGCGTCGAGAATCGCCCCGAAGACCCCCTCCAATGGCTCCGATGAGACGAAGTGGGATGATGGCTTGGTCACCCGCGAGCCGTGAATCCTCAGGAAGGAATTGTCCGATATGCGCAGCCGCTTGATCTTTCTCGCCCTCTCTCTCCTGCTGGTGCTTCCCATCCTCACCGGCACCCTCGATGCCCGCGACCAAGATGGGGATGACGACGCTCTGTTCAAACATCTGTCGGTCTTCACCGAGGTCCTCGGGCTGGTGCGCGACGCCTACGTCGAGCCCTCCGACGAGGGAGAGTTGATGGTGGGAGCGGTGGACGGCGCCACCGACGCGCTGGATCCGTTCTCGGTCTACGTTCCGGCGGAAGGAATCAAGAGCTACAGCGCCGTGCGTACCGTCGGCGACAGCCACAGCGGCCTGATGCTGGTGCGCGAGCGCGGCGTGGTCTTCGTGGTGGGAGTGACCGAAGGCAGCCCGGCAGATCAAGCGGGCCTACGCCTCGGAGACGTCGTCGCGGAGATCGGCGGTGAGCCGACCTTCAAGACCCCCATGTGGAAGATTCAGAGCTTCCTCGCCCAGGAGCCCGGGACCAAGGTGACCTTGGACGTGCTGCGTTCCCAGGAGCATCAGGAACGGGAGATGGTGCTGGGAACCTTCGAGGCGCCCGCCAGCGAGCTGCGGATTCAGGACGGTGCGGCGGTGATGCGCATCTACCGCTTCGACACCGGCACCACCGCCGAGGTCACCGCCGCGCTGGAGCAGGCCCGGTCGCAGAATCTGGACCGTCTGCTGGTGGATCTGCGGGGGGTCGCCGGCGGTAGCGTCGAAACCGCCTACCGGGTGGCGGCGCTCTTCGCCGACGGCGAGCTGGGCGGTCTCCGCGCCCGCGCCAACGAGCTGGTGAGCTTCCGCGGCGCCGAGCCCCGCTGGCAGGGCAAAGTGGTGGTCTTGGTAGACCGCGGCACCCTCGGCGCCGCCGAGATCCTCGCCACGGTGCTGCGCCAGAAGCTCGAAGCAGATCTGGTGGGGGAGCGCACCTTCGGTTACGCCGGGCGCCTCAAGCGGGTGGAGCTTTCCACCGGCGGCCACCTGTGGCTCACCGACGCTTTCTACACCGGCCCCGACGACGCGCCGCTGCAGGAGAGCCTGAGCCCGGACGTGGCGGTGCGGGACACCCTGCGCAACGTCGAGGATCTGGAAGATGAGTCGGAGGAGGCCGAGGACGCGATCTTCGACCGTGGTCTGGAGCAGCTCCTGAGCGACGAGGACGAGCCTGCCGAGCAGCAGGCGGCCTGAGTCAGGCTTCCCCCCACGATGCCCGCTGCCCGCCGTCGCCGCCGACGCGCCAAGACTCGCAAGCCCAAGAAGGCCCAGCGCTCCTTTGCGTTCTGGTTGGTGATGCTCGCCCTGGCGGTGTTGCTCTTCGCCGCCGGTTATCTCTTGGGTGGCAAGCTGTGGGGGCCCGCGCCTCCTTTGCCGGACTCCGCCGAGGAGACCGCCGGTAGCTCCCGGCCCGCCACCTCGGAGCCCCAGGCCTCGTCGCCGGCAACCAGGCCGGCATCCTCCTCGGTCCGCCAAGAGGCTCCGGCCCCACCCTCCGAGCGCTATCCCCCGGAAGAGGTGGTGGAGGTGGTGGCGCCGCCGCCGGGACCGCCGCCGCCAGGGCGCGGCGTCCGCCTTTCGCTGGTGATCGACGATCTCGGCCGCAGCCTGCAGGATCTGGACGCCCTCGAGGCCCTGGGGGTACCCGTCACCTATGCCGTGCTGCCCTTCGAGGTCAAGACCCCGGAGGTGGTGGAGGAGCTTCAGGAGCGCGGGCACGAGACCATCCTGCACCTCCCCATGGAGCCCAGCAACGGTGCCGACCCGGGACCGGGGGCGCTGCGTGGCTTCATGTCCCGCAGCCAGCTGGAGCAGGCCACCCGGGCGGCGCTGGCGGCGGTGCCCGGCGCCGTCGGGGTCAACAACCACATGGGTTCGAAGCTGACCACCGAGAGCGACAAGATGCGCACGGTGCTCGAGGTGCTGACGGACCGCGAGCTCTTCTTCCTCGACTCCCGCACAAGCGCCGAGAGCGTCGGCTATCGCGAGGCGGTGCAGCTGGGGATTCCGGCGGCGCAGCGCCAGGTCTTCCTCGACGGCGACCCGGACCTCCAGGCCATCCGTCATCAATTCCGCCGCTGGCTCGACCTGGCCCGGGACCGCGGTGCCGCCATCGCCATCGGTCACCCCCACCCCTACACCTTGGAAGTGTTGGCGGAGGAGGTACCCAAGGCGCGGGCGGCGGGCTATGAATTCGTGCCGGTGAGCTATCTGCTGGACTACGCCGGCCCGCTGCAGCCATGAAGACGCGCATCATCCTCAACCCCAACGCCCGCCAGGGGGATCGCGCTAGTGCCCTGGAGTCGCTGGTGGGTTCCTGGGACGAGGCGGAGCTGTGCCGCACGGAGGAGGCCGGCCAGGCCTCGGACCTCGCCCGCCAAGCCGCGGAGCAGGGCTTCGAGGCGGTGGTGGCGGCGGGGGGAGACGGGACCGTCAACGAGGTGCTCTGCGGCCTGGAGGATCATCTGGAGCAGGTGCGGCTGGGCATTCTGCCCTTGGGCACCGGCAATGATTTCGCCCGCTGCGCCGAGATCCCCCTGGAGTTGGGGGCCGCCGTCGAAGTGGTGCGGGCGGGCCATTCCAAGGCCTGCGACATCGGCCGCTATCACTGCGGGGATCACCGGGGACTCTTCCTCAACCTGGCGGCGGCGGGCTTCAGCGGTGAGGTGGATCATCGCCTGGACTCGGAGATGAAGCGTTTCTGGGGGCCCCTGGCCTAC
This sequence comes from Acidobacteriota bacterium, assembly GCA_034211275.1. Taxonomy (NCBI): domain Bacteria; kingdom Pseudomonadati; phylum Acidobacteriota; species Acidobacteriota bacterium. Next base: position 7,391 of record JAXHTF010000175.1, on the reverse strand, counting down.
CTGCGGGCGGCGGTGGAGACCATGCCCGAGCTGACCCCCTACCGCCTGACCCTGACCCTCGACGACGACGAGCCCAAGTCCTTGGTGGTGGTCAACGTGGCGGTGGCCAACGGCCGCTTCGTCGCCGCTGGGCTGCCGGTAGCGCCGCGGGCGGAGATCGACGACGGCCTGCTGGACGTGGTGATCTTCCAGGCGCGGCGCATCGGCGAGCTTATGGCCCTGGCGCCGCGGGCCCTCGCCGGCAAGCACCTGGAGGACCCGGAAGGCCGCGTCAGCTTCTTCCGCGCCCGCCGCGTGCGCCTCGACTCGCGCCCCCAGATGCCCTTCAACGTCGACGGCGAGCTGGTAGGCGAAGGCCCGGCGGACTTCGAAGTGCTCCCCGGAGCGATCCAGCTGCTACAGCCGGTGGAGGAGTAGCTAAACCTCTTCCCGCAGCACCGCCACCGGCCGCCGGGTCAGGGCGCGGGCGCTGGTGATGCAGCCGGCGGTGACGGTGAGGAGGACGGTGCCGGCGATGGTCAGGAGGTAGGGGAGGAGCTGGAAGGTCCAGTCCAGCTCCATGCCCTGGGTGAGCACGAAATACGCGTGGACGCCGCCGGCGACGGCGCCGATGGTGCCGGCGACCATTCCCACCAGCGCGTACTCCGCGGCGAAGACCGCCACCACGCCGCCGCGGGTGAAGCCCAGGGTCTTGAGCAGGGCCACTTCCCGGCCGCGACGGGATGACGAGGCGCTCACCGCGCCGGCGAGGATCGCCAGACCGGCGAGGACGGTGAAGCCGCCGAGGAAGCGCACTCCCAGCCCCAGACGGCCGAGGCTACGGCCGATCTTCTCCAGAATGTCGCGGATGCGCAGCACGGTGACGTTGGGGAATGTGGAGACCACCGCGTCCTGGAAGCTCTGCTCCGCGACCCGCGGCAGGCGGGCGGCGGCGATGCGGAAGTGGGGGGCGCCGTCGAGAACCCCGGGCTCCACCACCAGGAAGAAATTGATCCCGAAGCTCTCCCAGTCCACCGAGCGAACGCTGGTCACCGCCAGCTGCAAATCCACCCCCTGGACGTCGAAGCCGAGGGTGGAGCCGACGCCGATGCCCAGCTCCTCGGCGAAGCCTTCCTCGACGCTCACCTCGTCGACACCGTCGGCCTGCCACAGGGCGCCGTCGAGCACCACGTTGTCCTCCGGCAGCTGGTCGAGGTAAGTCAGGCGCTGCTCGCGGGTGAGGGCCCAGCGCCGTTCCCGCTGCTCCGAATCCACCTCTTCCTCCGGGATCGCTTCTTCCTCCGCCATGATCTCTTCCACCGGCGTGCCGTCGATGGCGGAGAGGCGGGCCATGACCACCGGCACCGAGTCCACGGAAGTGGCTCCCTGGTCCGCGAGGATCTCCTCGACGCCGGGCCATTGATCCGGCTGGATGTCCACCAGGAAGACCGACGGCGCGTCTTCCGGCAGCTCGCGGGTGAGCTGATCCGAGAGCGAGCTCTGCACCAGTGACATGGTGAGCACCACCATCACTCCCAGGCCGAGGGCCACGATGGCGCCGAGGGTGCCGGCGCCGGGGCGTCCCACCGACGCCAGGCCGTAGCGTAGCCACAGACTGCGCCAGCTCTGCGGCAGGCGGCCGACGGCGCGGGTGACGCCGAGGGCGGCGCCGGCGAGGACGGCGGTGGCGATGAGGGCGCCGGCGGTGAATTGCAGCCCCAGCAGCAGCGAACCGGCCTGGGCCGAGGCCAGGGCGAAGACTCCCAGGATCAGGACGGAGGCGGTGGCGATGGCCGCCGGGCGGCTGGCGGGCACCGGCTGGGCGTCCCGGCGCAGCACCCGCACCGGCGGAATGCGGCGCAGGGTCATCAGCGGCGGCAGGCTGAACAGGGCGGCGACGCCGACCCCGAGGCCGAAGCCCCGGGCGGCGGCCCACGGCTGCCACAGGCGGATGGCCCCGCGGGGGATCAGATCTCCCAGCATCTGCGGCGCCGCCAGGGGCAGCAGCAAGCCGACGATGCAGCCCGCCAGGCTGCCGGCGGCGCCCAGGATCACCGCCTGACCCAGGTAGACGGCGAGCACTTCCCGCGGCCGCAGACCGAGGCATTTGAGTACCGCGATGGCGTCCATGCGGCCGGCGAGCCAGGCGCGCACGGTCTGGGCGACGCCGATCCCTCCCACCAGCAGTGAGACCAGGGCCACCAGCCCCAGGAACCGCTCGATCTGACGCAGCCCCCGGCGAAGTGCCGGCTGGGCCTCGGCGTAGGTCTCGACGCTGAAGATGCCGCCGCTGGGCAGGGCCTGGCGCAGCTCCTCGGCAATGCGGTCGGTCTCCTCGCGCGTTGTTGGCTCCGGCAGCCGGATCAGCGCCTGGTATTCGATGCGGCTGCCGAAACCGGTGAGGCCGGTGCGCTCGAGGCCGGCGGCGGAGAGCAGCACCCGTGGTCCCAGGGTGAAGGCGATACCTACCTGGTCCGGCTCCTTGAGCACCCGGCCGGCGATGCGGAAGGACTCGCCGCCGATGCTCAGCTGGTCGCCGACGGAGAGCCCGAGCTGCTCCAGGAGCTCCGGCGCCGCGAGGGTGCTCTCGGCATCGAGGAGCTCGTCCAGGGGGCGCGCCGGGTCGAGCTCGAGATTGCCGTAGAAGGGGTAGGTGCCGTCAATGGCTTTGATCTTTGCCAGGCGACTGCGGCCGGTGCTGGCGGAGCTCTCGTCGGGACTCTTTGCTGGGCTGGCCGCCACCACCGTCGGCAGCTCCAGGAGGTTGGTGCGCTGGGCGCCGTCGAGGTTCTGGACGAAGGTCTCCAGCTCCGGCGGCAGGGGGCGCCGAGACTCCACCTTGAGGTCCGCCGCCAGCAGCTGCCGGGCCTCCTGCTGAACCGCCGAGTCCAGGCTGTCGGAAAGGGCCGCTACCGCCACCACCGCCGCCACTCCCACCGCCAGGCAGAGGACAAAGAAGGCCAGGCGGCCGCGGGCACCGCGGGATTCGCGCAGAAAGTAGCGCAGATAGAGCCGGGGAGTCATGGCGTCACGCTCTCTGAAGTGAGCTGAGGCTCTGAGCCCGTGCTGGTGGCTCCGGTAACCTCACCGGCGGTCTCGGCCGTCGGGGGCCCCGCTCCGTCCCCGGTCTCCTGGCGCTCGATGCGGCCGTCCCGCAGATAGATCAGACGATCCGCCCGCCGTGCCACCGCCAGGTCGTGGGTGACCAGCACCAGGGTGGTGCCGTGGCGCTCCCGCAGCCGCAGCAATAGGTCGAGGATGCGTTCGCCGGTGCGGCTGTCGAGGTTGCCCGTGGGCTCGTCCGCCAGCAGCACCGGCGGCCGGCAGGCGTAGGCTCGGGCCACCGCCACCCGCTGCTGCTCGCCGCCGGAAAGCTGGCTCGGGTAGTGGTGCCCGCGCTCTCCCAGGCCCACCTCTTCCAGCAGCTCGTCGGCCCGGCGCTCCGGGTCCGGCAACCCGGCGAGCTCCAGCGGCAGCAGCACGTTCTCCCGGGCGGTGAGGTTGCCCAGCAGCTGGAAGCTCTGGAAGACGAAGCCCAGCTGCCGTCGCCGCAGCCGCGCCAGATCGTCCTCCGGCAGGTCGTGGGTCGCCCGGCCGTCGAGCTCGACGCTGCCGGCGGTGGGCCGGTCGAGGCCCGCCATCAGCGCCAGCAGCGTCGATTTGCCGCTACCGGAAGGCCCCAGCACTGCCACCAGCTCACCAGCGGCGATGTCGAGGTCGATGTCTTCGAGGATGGTCAGCAGGCGCTCGCCGGAGGGCAGCTGTCGGCGCAGCCCACGGATGCGGATGCGCGGCGGAGAGGAAGGGTTGGGTTCATGGCTCATGGTTGGGGTCCTGATCGGCTATCGAAGAATCGCGGGTTGGATCGCAGGTTCGGATGGGGAGCGGTCGGAGATGGCGCTCGACGGCAAAACTGGGCCGGGGATTTGGAGGAGCCGACGGTTCGTCGTTTTCGCGCGGCTCTACGATACACTTCGCCGATGCGCACCGACCGGATCTGTATAACCCGAATCGACCCTCATTCCTTCCGGACGTCGCTCCGGATGTCGCTCCGGATGTCGCTCTTACTGACCTTCGTGGTCTTCGCTCTCGGCGCCCTGGGCTGCGGCGGCGAAGCCCAATCGCCAGCCACCCAGTCCACGACTAACCCGCCGCCGGCCAACCAATCGCCAGCCACCCCGTCTACAGCAAGCTCCGAGACCCCGTCTGCGATGGCGGATTCTTCCGCTGCCGTCGATTCAGAGCCCGCACCAGTGCGCATCGTCGTCCTGGGCGACAGCCTCGCCGCCGGCCTATCGCTGGAGGAAGAACAGGCCTTTCCGGCGCTGGTGGAGGAGGCGCTGGTGGAGCAGGGCCTGGACGTCGAGGTGATCAACGCCGGGGTCAGCGGCGACACCTCCGCCGGCGGCCTGCGGCGCCTGGACTGGATGCTGCGCCAGGATCCGGACATCGTGGTGGTGGAGCTGGGGGGCAACGACGGTCTGCGGGGCCTGCCGGTGGAGGAGACCGAGTCCAACCTCCGCGGCATCATCCAACGCAGTCAGCAAGCCGGTGCCCGAGTGCTGCTCACGGGAATGCAGATTCCCTCCAACTACGGCCCGGAGTACACCGAGAAATTCACCGCCGTCTATCCGCGGCTGGCGGAGGAGCTGGACGTGGCGCTGATGCCCTTCCTCCTCGAAGGCGTCGCCCTCGACCCGACTCTCAACCTCCCCGACCGCATCCACCCCAACCCCGCCGGCCACCGCATCATCGCGGAGAATCTGCTGCCGTATTTGGAGCCGCTGGTGCGGGAGGAGCTGGGGGAGGAGTAGGCCCCCCGCTCAACCAGGACCCGCCCTCCCTGCAACGGACCCTGGGAGCGCCGGCTTCCAGCCGGCTCCGGGGTGGAGGCCCCACGAGGGGTTGAAACCCCTCGCTATTGCATATCGTCCCTGGCGGGACGACACCCCCGCCCGATCCAAGACCCACCCGCCCAAGAGCCGAGCCTGGGAGCGCCGGCTTCCAGCCGGCTCGAATTCGGGCGCGCCTGTCTACTCCTCCCCCTTCGCCCCCTGCCACAGCTCCTCCATCTCCTCCAGATCCGTCGTATCGAAGGAGCGCCCGCGCTCTTCCAGGCCTTGCTCCACCCGCGCGAAGCGGCGGCGGAACTTGGCGTTGGTGGCGGCGAGGGCGGCTTCGGGGTCGAGGTCGAGTTTGCGGGCCAGGTTGGTGACGCTGAAGAGGAGGTCGCCGATCTCCTGGCGCACGTGCTCCTTCGCATCCGCTCGGTCTTCGCGGAGCTCCTCGAGAGCCTCCCGAAGCTCGTCCCGCTCCTCGTCCATCTTCTCCAGCACCCCGGCGATATCGGGCCAGTCGAAACCGACGCCGGCGGCTTTTTGCGAGATGCGGTAGGCGGCGGTGAGGGCGGGGAGGGAGGTAGGGACGCCGGCGAGGATCGAGGTGCCGGGACCGCGCTGGCGGGCCTTGCGCTTCTCCCAGGCGCCGCGCACCGCCTCGGCGTCCGCCAGCTCCTCCGGTAGCTCTTCGGGGGCGAAGACGTGGGGGTGGCGGGCCACCATCTTGTCCAGAATGCCCTGCAGGACCTCGCCGGTGGCGAAGGCTTCCTCCTCTTCCGCCAGCCGGCAGACGAAGGCCACCTGGAAGAGTAGGTCCCCGAGCTCGCCGGCGATCTCCTGCCAGTCTCCGCTATCCACCGCCGCGGCGGCCTCGTGAGCCTCTTCGATGAGATAGGCTCGGACGTCTGGAAGGTTCTGCTCGCGATCCCAAGGACAGCCGTCCGGCGCGCGCAGGCGTTGCACCAGGTCGAGGAGCCGTTGCAGGTCGGTGTTGCGCAGCTCCCCGGCAGCGGGCTGGGGGTCGTCTCGGTCGGAGGGCGGCAGGTTGGACTGGGTTGTATCGAGCTTCGTCATCGAGCCTCCCGGCGTGGGTCGCGGGGCTTTCTTGCCCCCCTTGAATAGCGCTTGTTACGATACCCGAACATCGACACCTCCGAGATTTCCCTTTGTGGAGTCCCAGAGCAGTGCCATCGTTCCAGGAAAGCAGGTTTTTGGAGAGCGGAGCTCGAGGCGAAGACAATTCCAGGAGTTCCAGGAGAGGGTGAAGTCCGGTGAGCGATCAGGAGCAAAAGGTCAAGGTATCGGATCGGCGCATGTTCACTCCGGATGGGGAGCTGCGCGAAGAGTATCGGTTCCTCGAGGACAAGGACCGGGAGAAGCCTCCGGAAGCGGAGGAACCGGCGCCCACCGGTGCGAGCCCCGAGACGCCGGATGCGACTGGCCCAGTCTCCGGCCCACCGACCGGCGCGGCGCCGGGAGCCCAGGCCCCCGAGGGGATGGAGGAGGCGGCCGACGGTCCGCCGCTGGAGCTGCCTTCCAACGCCGGCCAGCCCGGCGCCCCGGGTTTCATGGATCTGGTGGCGATGCTGGCGGAGCCCGCCTCCATCTATCTCGGCGATGCTCCCTTGCCAGACGGCCGCACCCACGAGGACCTGGACATGGCGCGGGTGCACATCGACCTGTTGGACGTGCTGCGACAGAAGACCGCCGGCAACCTTTCCTCCCGCGAGTCCGCCGTGCTGGAAGACGTGGTCTATCAGCTCAAGATGCGCTACGTCCGAAAGCAGGGATGAGATGAGCCGACGCCCATCGATCAATTCCCCAATGATGGGCTCCTCCGGGAGCTGTTCTTCACCGAGCGGCTCGCAGCAAGGGAATCGAACTTGAACCCCGCCGAGCCCTCCCGATCAAAACTACCGAGGCCCCCGAAGCCTCCGAGACCGGCTCTTATGAGGTGGTGTCGGTCGTGGCTGCTTCTCCTCGTCCTGCTGGCGAGCACCGGCAGCATCGAGGCGGAGATCAGCTCCTCCCAAGGGCTTTCCGTCGAGCTCAGCGCTCCCACCCAGCGGGTTCTCAAGCAACTCTCCGACGGGGCCGTGCAGTGGCAGAAAGCCTTTCTGCAGGAGGACCGTACCTCCGCCGAGGCGGAGCAGCGCAATCTTCTCGACCTGGCGGACTCCATAGGCTTCGAGCGGCTTCCGGATCTCAACAACGCGGCCTTGGCGCGGGCGGTGGAAGCGGCGGAGCAGGGCGATTTTCCGCGAGCTCGCTGGGCTCTGGAGGCCGCCGACGCCTTCGATCCCGGTCGTCCTGGGAATAGCTTCGCCGCGGCGCGAATCCATCGCCTGCAGGGTGAGTACATCGCCGCCGTCACCGATTCGCTACGCGGCTATGCCCGGCTCTTCGCTCTGCCGGTGGACCTGGATCTCTGGCAGGCCAACCTGGTGCTCTGGCTGTTCTACTCCTTCATCGGCGCCGGTGGGTTCTTCGTTCTCCTGCTGATGGGGACTCGGGGCCGCGAGGTGGCCCTGGATCTGGCCGATTCCCTGGGCCAGCGCGTGCCCCGGCCGCTGG
>JAXHTF010000174.1 GCA_034211275.1 Acidobacteriota bacterium | reverse complement strand
TCCGAGGAGGAGCGGGAGGAGAAGAAGAAGGCTCTGGAGGAAAAGGAAGAGGGCCTCAAGGAGCTCCTCGAAGCGCTCCAGAAGCACCTCGACGAGCACGTCAAGCAGGTGCGCCTGACCAACCGCCTGACCACCTCACCGGTGTGCCTGGTGGGCGCCGAGCACGACTACAGCCCGCAGATGGAAAAGCTCCTGATGAAGGGCAAGGGCGGCGGCCCCAAGCAGCGCCGAATCCTCGAGCTCAACCCCGAGCACGAGATCCTCACCCGCCTGAAGAAGCGCTTCGACGAGAATCACGAGGACGCCAAGATCAAGGACTACGCCGAGCTCCTCTTCGGCTACGGCCTGATCGCCGAGGGCTCCGAGCTCGAAGACGCCGTGGCCTTCAACCACGCCATGGCGGAGCTGATGACCCACTCGCTCTGAGTCAAGATCCTTCGCTGAAGTCTGAGAAAAGCCCCTCTCGGCACCAGGCCGGGAGGGGCTTTTCTAGCAGTCGGGGATGCTTCTGTGAACCATTCGCGAGGATGAAAAAGATCTGGCAGCCGACGAGGAGTAGGGGCAGGCCTTGTGCCTGCCCTCGGTGCTGATGTGCCCTCGCCGCGGGCGACCACGAGGGTCGCCCCTACCGGGTGGACCCAGGTTTTCCCGAGAGCGGGATCGTCTCGCGCTGGGGGCGTAGCGGTCGGGAGAAGTACTTCCAGGCCAGCCCGGGACCGCCTCCACAGCGGTCCCACAAGCCGTCCACAAGGAGGTGGCCCCCTGTGAACAGGCTTTCCACAAGCTTTCCAGGAGAGATCCACAGCCGCCGGCGCCCTCACAGCCGCTTTTCCACAAGCCTCTCAACAGGTGATCCACAGCCGGCAGGAACCGCTGCACGGGAAATCCGCAGCGAATCCGCAGGCCGGTGATGTTGAAGGGTCGAGGCGAGGGACCGACGAGGCCGTTCGGGGGAGGCCCTCAGCTCTCTCCGCCGAGGCGACGGGCTTCGGCGGCGACGCCGTTGACCATGCCCATGAGGCCCATGCTCTTGCCCATGGACAGCTCCTTGCCGAAGACGCGGTAGACCACGTCGCAGGGAACGCCGGCGACGGTTTCGGCGTCGAGGCCGGAAAGGCCGTCCCGGAGGATCACCGCCAGCGCCATGGCGGAAACCCCCTGGGGATTCTCCACCGCGAAGTGCAGCTGGACGGTGCCGTCCTCCTGGGGCAGCACCCACAAATAAGCCTCGGACTCGCAGGCCTTGACCCGCCGAGCCTCCGGATAAGGCTTGGGAGCGATGCTCTCCGGCACCGGCTCGAAGCGCTCGGCGAGGGAGATGAGGGCCTGGATGCGGTCCGCCCGGTCCGGGAAGAGATCTAGTGTCTCGAGGATTTCGTTCAGCTTCGGCGGTAGATTCAGATCGGCGCTTTCGGTCATCGGAGCCTCCAGACGGACCGGGGGCGATCAGCGCTCGATGGGCACTCCCACCGAATTGCCCCACTCGGTCCAGCTCCCATCATAGTTGCGCACGTTGGGGTAGCCCAAGAGGTAGGAGAGCACGAACCAGGTGTGGCTGCTGCGCTCGCCGATGCGGCAGTAGACCACGACGTCCTTGTCGGATTCGAGGTGCTTCTCCTGCTCGTAGATCGCCCGCAGCTCCTGGGCGCTCTTGAAGGTGCCGTCCTCGGGATTCACCGCCCGCGCCCAGGGCACGTTCTGGGCCCCGGGAATGTGGCCACCGCGCAGCGCCCCCTCGTTGGGATAGTCGGGCATGTGCAGCCGCTCGCCGCTGTACTCCTCCGGACTGCGCACGTCGATGAGCTGGCCTTCGTCTTCGAGGTGGTCGAGGACGTCGTCGCGGAAGGCGCGGACGGTGGCATCGTCGCGCTCCGGCGCCTGGTAGTCGGTAGAGGGATAGTCCGGAACCTCACGGGTCAGAGTCCGCCCCTCTTCCTGCCATTTGAGCCGGCCGCCGTCCATGATCCGCGCTTTGTCGTGACCGAAGAGCTGGAAGACCCAGAACGCGTAGGTGGCCCACCAATTGTTCTTGTCGCCGTAGAAGACGAAGGTGGTGTCGCGGGTGGCGCCGATGCGCGACATCAGCGCTTCAAAGGCCGCCTTGTCCAGGTAATCCCGCTGCAGAGGATCGTTGAGATCCCGAGTCCAATCCACCTCCACGGCCCCGGGGATATGGCCCGAGGAATAGAGCAGGGGATCCTCGTTGGACTCCACCAGGCGCACGTCGGAATCGCCCAGATGCTCGGCGACCCAATCGGTGGACACCAGAACCTCGGGTTGAACGTAACCACGGTCTTCGATAGCGGTCATTGGGGTGGCTCCTTTCGACACTCGCTCGGCAGCCGGAATTCTTGGCGGCCGGAATATTTGTTGATCAAATCAGTCACAAATGAGCTTACCACGCACCGAAACCACCTGCCCAGCCACTTCCTCCCACGCTCAGCAAACCTTTTTTGCTGCGATACGCGTAAACTGGAAGAGAGGCATTCGCAAAGCTGGCCCCTGTAGAGCTGGCCCCCGTAAAGCTAAGAGGCCGGGGAATCGAAGTAGCCCCGTCGCGGTGGCAAGGTCAACTACTACGTCGCCGGCAGCGACAGCATCTTGACAGGTTTGACAATCGGGTCACGGAGCGGCGGGGGCGGAGCCGGTGGGCATAAGATCCCCGGGATGTGCGGTCACTTGGATGGCCGCAGGCCTAGGAGCCTGCCGCTCCCCCTGAAACAGCCCCGTCGCCGAGGAGAATCATGTTTCCACAGCGCCAATCCCCCGAAGACAGATCCTCCAACGAAGCTTCGTCCAGCCTCGACTACCCCATCCACCCGGACCGCATCCCTTCCGGCACCGTGCGCCAGGGGCGCTACGTCCTGACCTTCGCCCGCGACGAGGCGCAGCTGTCGTCGGTGCTCCGGCTACGCTTCGAGGTCTTCAACCTGGAGCTCGGCGAAGGCCTGGAAGAGTCTTTCGAGTTGGGCCTGGATCGCGACCCCTTCGACGCCGTCTGCCATCATCTGATGGTCATCGACAGCCAGGACGGCCAGGTGGTGGGCACCTACCGCCTGCAGACCAACGAGATGGCCACCGAGAACCAGGGCTTCTATTCCGACGGCGAGTTCGACCTCGGCGAGCTGCCGCCGGAGGTCTCCGAATCCTGCGTTGAGCTCGGGCGGGCCTGTATCCACCACCTCCACCGCAACCGCCCGGTGCTCTTCCTGCTGTGGAAGGGTCTCGCTTCCTATGTCGCCTTCAACCAGAAGCGCTTCTTCTTCGGTTGCTCCTCGCTCACCAGTCAGGACCCCCGGGAAGGCCAGGCGATGCTCGAGTACCTCACCGCCCGGGGGCATCGCCACCCCACCGTCGCCGTTCCTCCGCGACCGGGGCTGGAATGCGAGGTGGAAAGCTCTACCGCCGAAGCGGCGGAGGATGTTAATGTCCCGACGCTGTTCAAGACCTACTTGCGCTACGGCGCCAAGATCTGCGGGTCTCCGGCCATCGACCGCGAGTTCAAGACCATCGACTTCCTGATGCTCTTCGACTTGGAGAGCCTGGACGAGCGGCGGTACCGCATGTTCTTCGGATAGAACCGAGTTGCCAACCCGATGATTCGAGCTCTTCTAGATTGAAGTCGACCTTCAAGGCCTTAGCGGTAGGACTATGGACTGCCTTCTGCCTGACTTGGGTGCTCGTGGCCAAGCTGGCGGCGAAGCTCCTGAGGCGCTCTCCTTACCCGTGGCTCGGCCTGCCCTATCGGCTGTGGGCCCGCGGCTCCGGGCGCATCCTCGGCATGCACACCACGGTCAAGGGAACGCCGCCGGAGATGCCCTTCCTGCTGGTCACCAACCACCTCAGCTACACGGATATCCTGCTGCTGGCGGGGCAACGGGAGTGTGCCTTCATCGCCAAGGGGGAGATCGCCGGATGGCCCGGGGCGGGCACCATCTGCCGCGCCGTGGACACCATCTTCATCGATCGGGAGAATCGCCGCGACGTGGTGCGCGCCGGCTCCAAGATCGCCGAGGCTCTCGAACAGGGGCGGGGGGTGGTGCTCTTCGCCGAGGCCACCACCTCACCGGGGGACACCATCCTCCCGCTCAAGACCTCGCTGCTGGCCCCTGCGGCGAATCGCCAGATACCGGTTCACTACGCCACCATCTCCTACCGCACGGAACCCGGGGACCCGCCGGCGAGCCGCGACGTATGCTGGTGGGGGGACGAAGGCTTCGGACCACATTTCCAGCGTCTGCTCCGCCTGCAGCGCTTCTATGCTACGGTCCACTTCAGCCGGGATCCAATCCAGGATGAGAACCGTAAACTCTTGGCAAAGCGGCTGCGGGCGGCCATGCTCGAGACCTTCATCCCAGTTACCTGATCCTCGGTGACCGGCCAGGCCAATGAACAGCCTACGAAGTATCCGGCCGCCGATCTGATCGGAGGGTGCATGCAAAGCCATCAATCCTTGATTCGTCACAACCTCGATCTGCTCGCTCAAGGGCTCGAGCTCCTGGACCGCATGGACGACGGCCTCTATACCGCGGACGTGGCGGCACTCTCGGCCCGGGCCGTGGGTTGCCACTTCCGCCACTGCCTGGACTTCTACGACCGCCTGCTCACCGGCGTGGCCACCGGCAGGGTCGACTACGACGCACGCAGCCGCCGTCAGCGCATCGAGAACGACCGCGAATTCGCCATGCAGGAGATCCAGCGCCTCCAGGAAGGGATCCAAGCCCTGGCCGGCTGCGAGCCGGAGATGCCCCTGGAAGTCAATCTGGACAACGCCCTGGCGGGCACCGGCGACACCGCCTGGAGCCATTCCACCCTACTGCGGGAGCTCCAGGCCCTGGTCTCCCACACGGTGCACCATTACGCTCTCATCGGCCTGCTGCTCAAAGCCCAAAGCTTCGAACCCGGCGAGGAGTTCGGCGTCGCTCCCTCCACCCTCGAGTATTTGCGCCAAGCCCAGACCCACTGCTCTTCCAGCTGAGCCCTTCGGAACTTCTGCGCCGGGATCCTAGACCGTGAAGCGACGAGGACGCCGCATCCTGCTGGCGTACCTGCTCCTGCTGATCCTGTCCCACGGCGTTCGCTGGTTCCAGCAGGAACGGAGCCAAGACCCTTCCAGCGAAGATCACCGCGCAGCCCAGGGCCGGCCCTTCGTCTTTATCGAGGAGGTCGGCGGTGCCGACTCGCCGCCCCGAGACATCCGGCTCTCCTACCAGCAATGGGGCGACGACGACGGCGCGCCGGTAGTGCTGCTCCATGGCAGCCCCGGCAGCAGCAACGACTTCGCCCGGCTGGGACCGAAGCTGGCAGCGGAGCGAACCGGAGCTTATTGGGCCGTGGCGCCGGATCTGCCGGGGTTCGGCGACTCGGAGCACGATGTCGCCGACTACTCCATCCTCGCCCACGCCCGCTATACCCTCCAGCTCATGGACCAGCTGTCCATCCAGCGAGCCCACCTGGTGGGCTTCAGCATGGGTGGCGGCGTGGTTCTGGAGATGCAGCGGCTGGCGCCGGAACGGGTTCGATCGCTGAGCCTGGTCTCGGCCATCGGAGTTCAGGAATTAGAGCTGCTGGGGAACTACCACCTCAACCACGGCCTCCACGGCTTGCAGCTCGGCGGGCTGTGGCTGATGCGCGAAGGCTTGCCCCACTTCGGCGTCCTCGACGACACCTTCCTCGGCGTACCCTACGCACGCAATTTCTTTGACACGGACCAGCGCCCACTGCGCGGCATCCTCCGGGCCTATGACGGCCCCATGCTCATCGTCCACGGACGAGGCGATGTGTTGGTTCCCATGGCGGCCGCTAGGGAACACCACCGTTTGGTGCCCCAGAGCCGTCTGGTGGAGCTGGAGCGCAACCACTTCTTCGTTTTCTCGGCGCCGGAGATCTTCACCGAGCCGCTGTTGGCCTTCCTCGACCAGGTGGATCGCGGCGCTGCAGCTACCCGGGAGGAGGTGACCCCGGAGCTTCGCCGGCAGGCCTTGGAGCCCTTCGACCCTTCGGTGGTGCCGTCGGCCCAAGGCTTCTCCCTGGTGGTGCTCTTCCTGCTGCTGGCCACCGCGACCCTGATCAGCGAGGACCTCACATGCATCGCCACCGGCCTGATGATCTCCGCCGGCCGCCTGGGCTTCTTCCCCGGCACCCTCGCCTGCATCACCGGCATCTTCGTCGGAGACTTGATGCTCTACCTCGCCGGCCGCTGGCTCGGGCGCCCGGCCCTCGGCCGCCGGCCCCTGCGCTGGCTCATCGACGAGGACGACGTGGAACGAGGCTCCCGTTGGTTTCGCCGCCGCGGGCCGCTGGTCATACTGCTCAGCCGCTTTCTCCCCGGCACCCGCCTCGGCACCTACTTCGTGGCCGGCCTGCTGCACACCCGCTTCTGGCGCTTCGCCGGCTACTTCCTGCTCGCGGTGGTGTTGTGGACGCCGGCGCTGGTCGGCCTGGCGGCGTGGCTGGGGGACGACGTCCACCAGCTTCTGGAGCGCTTCGGCCGCGGCGCCTGGGCGCTGGCGGCGGCGGCTTTGGTGCTCCTAGTAGCGGTGCGACTGGCGGTTTCCGCCGCCACCCACCAGGGCCGGCGCAGGATGCTCGGCCGCTGGCGGCGGTGGACTCGCTGGGAGTACTGGCCCCGCTGGGTCTTCTACCCGCCGGTGGTGCTCTATGTGCTCTACCTGGGGTTGCGCCACCGCCATCTCACCCTGTTCACCGCCGCCAACCCGGCGATTCCCGACAGCGGCTTCGTGGGCGAGTCGAAGAGCGCGATTCTCCAGGGTCTCAGCGAGTCGCCGGAGCTGGTAGCGCGCTGGCGGCTGCTGCCGGCGGCGACCGAGCCCGAGCAGCGCAAGAGCCAGGCCCGGAGCTTCCTCCAAGAATACGGGTTGAGCCTGCCGGTGGTGCTCAAGCCGGACGTGGGAGAGCGAGGCTCCGGCGTGCGGGTGATCCGCACCGAAGACGCCCTCGACCGCGCCCTCGGAGAGACCACCGAGGATCTGCTGATCCAGGAGTATGTAGGCGGCGAGGAGTTCGGGGTCTTCTACCTGCGCCTGCCGGAAGAGCCCAACGCGAAGGAGCCCAGCTCTCAAATGACCCGGGGACGGATCTTCTCCATCACCGACAAACGGCTGCCGGCGGTAACCGGAGACGGCCGCCGCACTCTCGAGAACCTGATCCTCGACGACGACCGCCTGGTGCCCATGGCGCGGCATTACTTCAAGGCTCAGAGAGCGGACCTGGACGAGGTTCTCGAGGCTGGCGAAGAGCGGCGTCTGGTAGACCTGGGCACTCACTGCCGCGGCGCCCTCTTCTTCGACGCCGGAGATCTGGCTAGCGAGGAGCTGCTGGAGGTGCTGGACCGCGCCTGCCGGCACTACCAGGGTTTTTACTTCGGACGCTTCGACCTACGGGTGCCGACCCGCGAGCATCTGCGGCGGGGCGAGGGCATCCGCGTCCTGGAGCTCAACGGCGTGACCTCCGAGGCGACGCATATCTACGATCCGGCAGGACGCCTGACCGATGCCTACAGGACTCTCTTCGAGCAATGGTGCCTGGCCTTCGAGATCGGCCGCCGCAACGTCGAACGGGGGCACCGCGCCACCGGCGTGGTTCAGCTCCTTCGCTCGCTGGTGCGTTCCGCGGAGCAGCACAGCTGATCCGTTTCGAATGAGATTCAGGAAGGCTCTTCGCGTTGACGCCAGAGGCGCGGCTCTTCGAGGCTGCGCCGCATCTGCTGCAGGGCCGCGACGGTGAGGGCCTCGGCAGCGGTGGCCCGCTGGAAGACCATGAACGCGGACACCGCCTCCCCCGGAACATCGAGGGAGTGGAGGATGGAGAGGGATTCGACAGCGAGGGGATGGATTTCGGACCAACGGCCCAACGCCCCCTGCACCAGCGCCAGATCCAAGGTCGCCATGGCGAATCGATGGCCGTCGTTCACCGAAGCGAAGCCCTGCCGCGCCGCCTCCAGCGTCTCCGCCGCCCGCTCATAACAGCCCAGGGAGCGCTCAACGATGCCCTCGATCCAGTCGCGATGCATCTGGTGCCGAACGTCCGCCTCCGGCGTCAAGGGATGCTCGTCCAGAGCGCGCCGAGCGGCGGTGCCGTAGCCCGCTTCCGCCAGGAAGAGAGCCAGGTTGCTGTAGGCGGCGGCCTCCCACTGGGGTTCCTGCTGAAAGTCCAACAGGGCGATGGCGCGGCGCTGGATTCCTACCGCGGCATGGGGATCCGCGGCCTCCCGCTCGGTCTGGGCGCGGTTCATCAGGACCTTGGCCGCGTCCTGCAGCTGCCCGACAGAGCGGTACAGCCATCCCGCCCGGCGCAAGGCCTCCCGAGCCTCCTGGTAGTGCCGGCGATCGCGTTGCAGCGAACCCAGGAGGTGGTGCACCTCCGCTTCGACCAGAGGATCCCCGCTGCCTAGATCCAAGGCCTCCAGCGCAACTCGAAACCGCTGGTCGGCACCGGAATAGTCGCTGCAGAGACGGAGCGCATTGCCCTGGTGGGCGAAGCAGCGGGCCCGTTGGTCGTGCAAGAGAGCGGCGCTACCCAATTCCTGATGGCAGTAGGCATAGAAGACCCACGCCGCCCGCAAGGCCAGGTCCGCCCGGCGGACGGTTTCGCAGGAATCCCAGGTCACCACCTCCCGTGCGAGCTGCACCAACGACTGGACGGCCGCCGGATGCCACCGGGAGGGCTCCCTCAGCAAATGCTCTTCCACGGCGTCCGGCGGCAGGGCGACCAACTCACCGGCGATGTCCGCCGCCGAGGTCTCAGAAGCCTCGATTCGCTGCCGGAGCTCCTGAACCCGGCGAGCCGCCGAAACAAAAGCGTCTTCGTAGTCGATGGAGGGAGACGAGGGGCTCTTCGGATAGGCCACGCTCGCACTCGGGGGTGGCAGCTGTTCCAACAAACGTTGTTCGTCGATCTTCCCTTGGAGCCAAAGCTGCACCCAATCGGCGAGCTTCGAAACGGAATCAGCCATCTCGGTCTTCCTTTTTCCTGCGGTTCGAGTCCGTGGAGGATAGCACAGACGCCTCAGCCCTCCGGACACTATCCAGGTACACGAGCAAAGACCCCGCAACCGACACGGCGGCTGCGGGGTCTCTTGGGACGGCGGCAGCCGCAGGGCTACCGCCGATGGATGAGGCTGTGGGTCAGGGCAGGCTGGAGCTGGCAGCGCAGCTCTGGATCTGTCCCTTGTCCCGGCCGCTGATCACGCCGGCCCTCTTGAGGTCGTTGCCAACCTGAGCGGCACAGCTGACGAAAGCGCCGTGATTTCCGGCACCGTCGGCGCAGGCCAAGATCAGGTCGGTGATGCTGCAGCCGTCGGCCAGCAGGGTGTTGGTCACCCCGGAATCGCAGCCGTCAATGACCACCGTCGAGCCCAGATCCGAGCTCGGACAAGCGTCCTCGATGTTGGGCAGGCCGTCGCCGTCGGAGTCGAGCAGCATCCAGCCTTCGTCCGCCAGCAGATAGGGCGTCAGATCGGTGGTGGTCGCCGTCGCGAGGTCGGCGCTGATGAAGGGCTCCATCAGCAGGTTCGGCGTGGCCACCGTATCCCAATGGGAGATGGACGAGCCGAGAGCCACCACCGACGGAGCGTAGAGACGCACGAGGCCGTTGTCGTCGGCCCCCGCCAGCAGATTGGGATCCAATCCCAGGGTGACGTTGACCCCGGGCAGCTCGCCCTTGATGGTGTTGCCGTCATCGAGGGTGAGCCCCACGGAGGTGATGGTGACGTTGGCGTCGAAGCCACCCATGGGAGCCGGCCCGCCGGCAACGTTGTTGGCGATGAGCACCGCCACCGCGCCCGCCGCCTGGGCGTTGAGAGCCTTCAGGGTGAAGGCGCAGGCACCGCGGTCGACGAGAGCGATATTGCCCGCCACCTGGGCGCCGTTGACCAGCGGCTCGCAGGCGTCGGTGACCACACCGCTGCCGTCATCCGCCAGCACCACATTGCCGGTGAGACCGGCGGTGGTCAGCTGAGCACCGAAGGCGGCGGTCTGGATCTGGTAGGTGCCGGCGATGGAGCCCGGCGAGTTGATGGTCATCACCGGACGGTTGCCCAGGAAGTTGGGCGCCTGAGCGGTGACGATGGGGCCATCCCAAACCACCTCGCCGGTGTTGGCCGCCGAGAACGCCCGCTGGGCATCGGTCATGACATTCCAGTTGATGCCCAGGGTGTTGTCCCGGGTGAAGGCGGTGTAGACGTCCGGCAGCCCCAGGGGGCCGGTGCCGTCGGTCTCGTTGATGAAGTTGGCGAAGCCCAAGCCGTGGGCCAGCTCGTGCATCAGCACGTTGAGGAAGTCGATCTCATTGGCGCCCGGGTTGTTGTCCAGACCGTAGTACCAATTAGCTCCCCCGATGCAGTTGGGGTCGTTGTTGATGGCGCCGTTGAAGAAGGCCACGATGTCGTCGTTGAACGGCGGCACCAACAGGCCCGGGTCCGGCGGTCCGGGGGTCAGATCGAAGCCCGCCAGCTTGTTGGCCAAGGCCGAGTGATACCAGTGGTTGGGCAGAATCGCCCCGGGGAAGTTGGTGAAGATCTGGATCGTACCCGCCGAGCCCAGGGTTCCGCTGGTGGGCGTGCAACCCAACGGCTGGAACGTCGCCTGGACGACGATGTCGACGTTGCTGTCCAGGGTGGCCCCCCAAAGGTCCGCCGCGAACTGGAAGGCGATGAGACGCTGGTCACCGAGGGTGGTTCCGGGGTTGCCGCCCAGGGGCGTCGCCGGAGTAGGGTCGTTGAAACCGATGCCCGGGGCGTCGACGTTGTTGACCACGATGTTGGCGGCCGCGGCGGGCTGGGCCGGCGCCAGGGCCATCACGAAGCAGAGAACGGCAAGGAAGGGCAAGAACAAAAGATTACGATTCGACATGGATTACTTCTCCTCCGCAGCGGCGTTGATGGACACGGGCGCTTGCGAAGCGACATCCTGGGACACGTCTCCGTGGGCTCCGCAATTCCAGTGCAGCGAGCCGTCCGGCGTTACGTGAGCCATGGAGGTACTGAGGTAGGAAGTGTCGAGCACCAGCGACATCATGCCGCTGCCGTTCTTCTTCGGCACCTGGTGGCGAGTCGCCTCCCCCAGGCCGGCGATGACGTTGCGGGAGATCTCTGCCGCCTCGGACTCCGTCGGCGGACGCAGACGGCCGTTCTCGTCAACGTAGACCCGCAGGCCGTTGAGGGTGGTGACTTCGGTGTAGGTGGGCTCGTTTACGTCGGCTTGGGCGGCTTGCGCCTGGGCTGGGACCGGCTCGGCGTGCTGCTGGCCCGCGGCCGGCAACACCGTGAGGATCAGGGCCACCGCCAGGGCGAGCCCCGCCAATGACCGTGAGCGTCTCGAGAAAAGCTCTTGCATGGGCAAATCTCCTTACTTCTGTAAAGGATGAATGAGATTGCGCGGATCGCCACGAAGCGATCTGGCGCATTCGGAAGGTAGAGGACCCTTGATAGACACAGCTCGGTCGACGGCCCGATTCGACCGAGAACGGCAAGAGACGTCTCGAAGATGTCGAGAACTCCGCCCACTGCGTCCGGAAGGAACAGCAGTTCGGCTTGGCAAAAATGCCGAAGAATCAGAATAAAGCTACTACAGGTGTCCTTCGTTGACAATGGCGTTCCATTTTCCAGCCGCGCAGAATGCTCGGACCGCGGGCCGGATTGGGCCTCCGCAGGAAGGACTCGAAAAGCGCCCCACGACTCTCATCCGCCCATCGACCGACCGGCGCGGCCCGGACGAGTCGGCCCGGACGAGCCAGCCCGGACGGGCCAGCCTGAGAGCGGGCCAGCCTGGTAGGATCCTCACCCAGAAAGGGCCCGTGCAGCCCCACGGGTGATCCGAGCGAGCGTGAACTTTCGTCTGGCTAGCTACAACATTCATCGGGCCATCGGCGTCGACCGGCGTTTCCGCCCGGAACGTATCGTCGAAATCCTCGCGGATCACGATGCGGACATCGTGCTGCTGCAGGAAGTCGACGAAGGTGCGCCCCGGTCCCGGGAGCTCGATCTGGCCAAAGAGCTGGCCCTCGAGCTGGGTTTCGAGCACTATGCCGTGGGGCACAACGTAACCCTGCGCAAGGGCCGCTACGGCAACGCCACCCTCAGCCGCTTTCCCATCCTGCGGGAACGCAACATCGACCTCACCATCGGCATTCGCAAACGCCGCGGCTGTCAGCACACCACTCTCGCTCTCGGTGCGGAAGAAACGAGCCCGCGGCTGGAGATCTTCAACATGCACCTGGGGCTCTCGGCGCGGGAGCGCCGGCAACAGGTCGGGTTGCTGGCCAGCTCACCGGAATTCGCCCAGCTGAGCCACCGCTGCCCGTGCATCGTCGGCGGCGACACCAACGACTGGCGCTCTCAACTGCGGCCGTTCTTCGTCGAGGCCCTGGACTTCATCTGCGCTACCGACCGCCAAACCCGCCGCGGTCCCCGGGCGATCCAGACCTATCCGTCCTTCTCCCCCCGGGGCGCCCTGGATCGGCTGTACTATCGCGGCCCCCTTCAGCACGGATCGGTCTACCGGTGCCGGCACAAGATCGCCCAGGTGGCCAGCGATCACCTTCCGGTCATCGCCGATTTCAGTTTTGACGACGCCCCCCAGCGGGAGGACGGCGAGGCCAGTGCGGGCTCCTGACCAGGGAATGAAGCACCGCCGCCAGCTGTTTTGCCATGAGCATGAGCCGCTTTTCCCGTAGCCTCCTCCACAGCATCGCGCTGGTCGTTTTTCTGGCCTTCTTCGTGCTCGTCGCCCCGAGCGCCAGCGGCCAGACCACGGCTGAACAGCCGGCCAGCCACCAGGAAAGTAAGCCGGACAAACCAACCAACGCCGCGGCTGCTGCAGAAGCCCCAGACACCGAGTCCGCCCCGGACGACGACGACGCCCAGCCAGAATCCCCAACCCCGGAGACACAAGACCCGGGGACGCTGCAACCCATGGCCCAGCGCTTCGTGGACTGGCTGCGCAACATCGAGCCACTGATCCTCCGCGAGGAAAAGCAGGCCTTCCTGGAGCTGCGCACGGACTACCAGCGCGACGCCTTCATTCGCCGCTTCTGGCAGGCCCGGGACCCCTATCCCGAAACCGCCCGCAACGAGCTGCGGGACCGCTGGGAACGCTATGTGGAGCTCGCCCGCTCGCTCTACGGCGGTCTTCAAGACGACCGAGCTCGGATCCTGCTGGTGCACGGCAAACCGGCCTCGGCCTTCGCCGTCCGCTGCACCACCACCCGCAGTCCGGTGGAAGTGTGGATCTACCGCGGCACCGAACAGATCAACGTCAACATCATTCTGATCTTCTTCCGCGAGCGCGGCACCGGCCCGGCGCGGCTCTGGCAGCCCGGCAGCTTCGCCGGAGAGCAGCAATTCGAGGTCGCCAAGGGCTGCCTCAACGGCGACCAAATGGTGCAGGCCCTCAACCTCATCCGGCGCTCCCCCGGAGAGTACGACCTCAAGCTGCGGGGAATGCTCTCCAAGCCCTCCCCGCGGAGCAGCGAGTGGCTGTCCACCTTCGAATCCTTCAGCACCGAGCTTCCTCCCGGAGCTCCGACCTTCGAGGCGAAGGTGGAGATCGATTTCCTCGGTCGCTATCAGAGCCGCACCGTCACCCAGGGCGTGCTCAAGGTGCCGGTGGAGGCAGTGGAAACCGCGGTGCTGGCGGGTTATGAGAGCTACGATTTCACCCTCACCGGGGAGGTGGTGATCGATGACAGCCTGTTCGAGAGCTTCCGGTACAAATTCGGCTTTCCCGCCGACAGCGTTCGCTCTCCGGTCTTGCCCCTGGCCTTCCAGCGCTATCTGCGGCCGGGAACCTATCGGATTCTGCTGAAGCTGGAGGACACCAACCAACAGGCCTTCTTCCGCTACGAAGCCGAAATGACGGTGCCGCAGCTGGAGGACACTTACGAGCTGGCGGTGCGGGTCGATCCGGAGAGCGCCGAGCTCTTCGCCGAGGCCACCGCCGCGGTGACCGAGGGGGAGACCTCGATCAAGATCATCCAGCCGCGGTTGGATCTGCTCACCGGCTTCACGCGCTTCGACACTCTCGCCCTGGGAGACGAAATCGAGAAGGTGGTCTTCCTCCTCAACGGCCAGGAGGTGCTGACCAAGAACCGCCCGCCGTACAACGTCGAGATCGACCTCGGCCCGTTCCCACGGCTCCACGAGCTACGGGTCGAAGCCCTC
>JAXHTF010000173.1 GCA_034211275.1 Acidobacteriota bacterium | reverse complement strand
CCGGGGTCGTAGGCGACTTGGGGAAGCGCTGTAGTACCTGTGATGAGTGGATCGGGCTTCCCTGCCGGCCGCTCCATGTCATAGTAGCATGAAAGATCTACGCTCTCAAGCGCCTTCGAGGATACTGCCCGGGTGTAGGATCGAACGCCGTGGATCGTCGCACCCAGCTCGCCTTGAACCGCATCAACGCCCGCTTCTACCAGCGCCAGGCGGAGCATTTCAGTGCCACCCGCAGCCGGCCGTGGCCGGGCTGGCGGACGTTGCTGGAGCGTTGGTGGCTCCCCGAACCGCCCATCGCCGAGGCTTCGGTGCTGGACGTCGGCTGCGGCAATGGGCGATTCGTCGAGGCGGTGGGGCAATCCCTGGCGGGCTCCTCTGAACCCCTCGACTGGTCCTATCGGGGCCTCGACGCCAGTACGGAGCTGCTCGATCACGCCCGCCGGCGCCTCCAAGCTTTGGCGTCCGGCCCGCGGTGGAGTCTCGGCCGCTGGGATCTGGTCACGGCGGCTTGGCCCGGAGCGATGCTGACGCCGCCGGCGGGGATGGGGGGCTGGAGCGCGGGTCCAGATCGGCGACAGTACTCCCTGGTCGTCGCCTTCGGGCTGCTGCACCACGTCCCCGGCTTCGAGCTGCGGCGTCGGCTGCTGGCCTGCCTGGGGCGGCGGGTGGCTCCCGGGGGCACGCTGGCGGTGAGCTTCTGGTGCTTTGGCGAGCTCCAGCGCTTCCAGCGCCGGCGGGTCCCGTGGTCCGAGCTGTCCCAGGAGCATTCTCTGGGTCCTGCAAGTACCGACTCCTTGGAAGAAGGAGATTGGCTGCTGCGCTGGGGCGATGGTGACGCCCTGCGCTATTGCCACGCCGCCAGCGCCGCCGAGATCGACGCCTTGGCGGCGGCACCGGGCTTGCCGTTGTGCGACGACTTCCGCGCTGACGGCGCCGGCGGAATCCTCAACCGCTACCTGGTCTGGCGCCGTGCCTCGGTTGGCTGAGCCTCGGCTCCTCGACCCCTTCCAGCTGCCTGTCGCAGCGCTGTCACATCGCCGTCGCGGGGTCGATCCACTCTCTCCCTAGTCTTCTCCCAACGCCGCAGCCGTGCGAGGCCGACCCTGCTCAGGAGAGGCTCGCCCGCCGCGGCGCACTTGAAGAACACCTCCTCGGTCAAGCGATGAATCCTCCCGAGTATCTTCGGAGGTCGTTTGCCGTGGAACCGACCGAATCATTCCGCCAGAGACTCTCTGGGCCGTTACCACAAGCAAGGATGAGGAGAACCATGATGTCGATCAAGAAGTGGATGATCGCCGGCGTGATCGCGACGTTGGCGCTGGTGCCGGCGACGGCCCACGCTGCAGACGGAGAAGCCGGCTGGGGCAAGGGTGCCTATTTCAAGAGCGACGACGGTCGTTTTAGCCTGAACCTGGGCAGCCGGGTGCAGGTGCGTTACACCCAGGACGATCCCGACGAGGGTGACTCCACCGGCTCTTTCCGCATCCGCCGCGCCAAGTTCAGCATGAAGGGCAACGTCTACGGCAACATCAAGTACAAGATCCAGGCGGTTTGGAGCGGTGGTTCCACCACCCTCGAGGACGCCTACTTCGTCTACAACCAGAACGACATGGCCCAGTTCTGGGTCGGCCAGGGCAAGGCCTTCTTCGGCCGCCAGGAGCTCACCTCCTCCGGCAAGCAGCAGTTCGTCGACCGCTCCCTGACCAGCGAGCGCTTCGCCCACGGTCGTGACCAGGGCATTGCCCTCATCGGTGAGAACTCCAGCAATACCTTCGAGTACAACCTGGGCTTCTACAACGGCAACGGCCGCAACAAGAGCTCCGACGACAACAACGAGAAGCTCCTTGTCGGCCGCGTGGTCTTCACTCCCTTCGGCCAGTACAAGCTCGAGGAGAGCTCGCTGGACTACCCCGATTCCCCCAAGCTGGCCATCGGCGCCTCCTTCCTCACCAACACCGAGGATGCCGGTCCCGATGAGGTGGACGTCGACCGCTTCGGCGTCGAGTTCGCCTTCAAGGTCGGCGGCTTCAACACCGTCGCCGAGTACTTCTCCGAGAGCGCCGACCTGGGCGCCGGCGACGCCGACACCGACGGCTTCTACGCCCAGCTGGGTTACCTCTTCCCCAACAAGCAGTTCGAGATCGCCGGCCGCTACGCGGTGGTGAGCCCGGACAGCGTGGTGAACGCCGACGAGACCGAGACCGGTATCGCCGCCAGCTACTACCTGAGCAAGCACAACTACAAGATCCAGGCTGACTTCCTGAATATCGAGGACGAGTTCGACAACACCGACGACCGTCAGATTCGGGTGCAGCTGCAGATCGCTTTCTAAGACGTCTTCTCATGGGTTTGCCGGGGGGGCACTTCCAGCCCGGGGTGCCCCCCCGCCCTTTTTTGCGTCCCTTCCCCCTTTTCACCGAAACGCTTCCCATCGGTTTCCCAAAAGCCATAGCCAGCGTTCCGGATACCGATAGAATGGGCTCTCGCAAGGGATCTTCGAGCTGCCGAGGTTCCGGCCTCAGGGTCCTTCTCCCACCGTTTGGAACCCGAGAGAACCGATATGACCATGCAAAGACACGTTGACGAAGAGTACGACCAGATCCGCCAGATGCTGCTTTCCATGGGAGGCCGGGTGGAGGAGATGGTCGCTCTGGCGACGCGGGCCCTGGTCGACCGGGACACGGACGTGGCTCGCCAGGTCATCGCCGACGACCGCGAGGTCGACGCCATCGAAAAGCGCATCGACGAGGAATGCCTGAGCCTGCTGGCCCGTCAACAGCCGGCGGCCCGAGATCTTCGTTTCCTGGTGGCGGTGATGAAGATCACCAACGACCTGGAGCGCATCGGTGATTCCGCGGCCAATATCTCGCGCAGCGTTCTGGGCCTGAACAACGAGCCGCCGGCGGATACCGGTGTCGACATTCCGCAGCTCTCGAAGGCGGTGCGCAGCATGGTGCGGGAGAGCCTTGACGCGCTGGTGCGCAAGGACTCGGATCTGGCGATGTCGGTGTGGCGTAGTGACGATGCCGTCGACCTCCTCCACAAGCGTATGTACCGCCAGCTGGTCCAGGAGATGATCGAAGAGCCCAAGCGGGTGAGCCGGGCGCTGCCGCTGCTGCACATCTCGCGCAACCTGGAGCGCATCGCCGACCACGCCACCAACATCGCGGAAGATGTCATCTACTACGTCGAAGGCAAGGACATCCGGCATTCGGCGACGGATTACGGTGACCGGACGGAGGAGGGAATGGAGTCATGACCGACGTCTCACCGAGCTCGGATGCCCAGGAGATTCGGACCCGCCCGCCGGCAATGGAGAGTCGAGTGGAGAGCGACGAAATCAAAGCCAAGGCCCTCGACCCGGGGATCGAGAATGCTCTCCTGGAGGTCGACGACCTCTCCCTCTGGTACGGGGACAAGCGGGCCCTCAAGGGCATCTCCATGGACATCCCGGAGCGCGAGATCACCGCCTTCATCGGTCCCTCGGGCTGCGGCAAGTCGACCTTGCTGCGCTGCATCAACCGCCTCAACGACCTGGTGCCTTCGGTGCGCATCGAGGGCGATATCCGCTTCGAGAACGACTCCATCCTCAGCCCCGAGGTGGATACCAACCTGCTGCGCAAGCGCATCGGCATGGTGTTTCAGAAGTCCAATCCCTTCCCCAAGTCGATCTACGACAATGTCGCCTACGGCTGCCGCATCCAGGGCATCAGCAAGCGCTCGGAGCTCGACGACATCGTCGAGAAGAGCCTGCGCGGCGCCGCCCTGTGGGAAGAGGTCAAGGACCGGCTGCTGGACAGCGCCCTGGGCCTTTCCGGCGGTCAGCAGCAGCGCCTGTGCATCGCCCGGGCCATCGCTGTAGAGCCGGAGGTGATCCTCTTCGACGAGCCCTGCTCGGCCCTCGACCCCATCGCGACGGCGAAGATCGAGGAGCTGATGCTCGAGCTGAAGCGGGAGTACACTCAGGTGATCGTCACCCACAATATGCAGCAGGCCTCCCGCGTGTCGGATTACACGGCGTTTCTCTATCTCGGTGAGCTCATTGAGTATGGGGCGACGGATACGCTGTTTGTGAATCCGGTGCGGCAGCAGACTGAGGACTACATCACCGGCCGCTTCGGTTGACCGGGGTCCATCGCACGCCATCTCGCGGCGTGCTCGTCTCACGCCACTGAAACCATCGCTCGTTGTCGCGGGGCGGGTAGACTACGCCCCCAGGAGGAGCGATGGGGGATTTTCAATCACACAGAGAGTCTGAGACGCCGCACGCCGCGGTCGAGCATGCCGCGGTGGAGTACACCCGGCGGCGGGAGCGCTTTCGTCGTCTCGAGGAGGCGGCGACGCAGCGGTCCTTGCGGCTGTCGTGGGCCCGGTTGGCGGTGTTTCTCGCCGGCGTGGCTTGCCTGGCGGTGACTCTGTTTTATGGCGGGGGGCTGCAGACCGCCGGGTACCTGGGCGCGGCGGTGGCGCTGATCGTGTTCATGATTTTGGTGCGGGTCCACGGGCGGGTGATTCGCCGCCAGCGGCGGTGGGCCTCCCTGGTGCGGGTCAACGAGCATGCGCTGCTGCGGCTGAAGCGGGATTGGGCGGCTTTGCCGGAGCCGCCGCGGCTGGTGCCACCGACGTCTTCGGCGGCTGCTACGGTACGGGATCTGGACCTCTTCGGGCCGGCTTCCGTGGCACAGCTGCTGGGGGCGGTGGGGACGCCGCCGGGGCGCGAGACCCTGGGTCGCTGGTTGACCCGCGGGGCCGCTTCGGAGGTGCTGGCCCAACGCCAGCGGGCGGTGGCGGAGCTGGCGCCGCGGCTGGGCTTCCGGCAACGGCTGGAGGCTTTGGCGGCGGAGCTGGTGGAGCTGGCGCCGGAGCCGGAGAAGTTCGTCGCCTGGGCCGAGGACCGGCCGTGGCTCGGCGCGCGCCCGGCTCTACGGCTGGCGTCCTTCGCGTTGCCGGTGATCTCCCTGGGGCTCCTGGTGGCCGGTATCGCCACGCCCCTACCGCTGCATTTCTGGCTGATTTCCCTGGTCCTCAATCTCGGTTTCAGCTTCGCCGTCCACGGTCCGATCCACGATGCCTTCGCCCGGGTGTCGGTGCGCGGTGGCGAGCTCGCCTTCTACGGCCGGATCTTCGAGCATCTGCTGCGGCTGCCCGGTACCGGCGCTTCCCGGGAGTCCGCGCTGGCTCCCTATCGAGAGGCCTTGGTGGGGAGGGGCACGGCGGTGGACCGGGAGATGGACCGCCTCGACCGGCTGGTGCAGCTCTCGGATCTCCGGCTGTCCATGATGCATCCGGTGGTGGAAGCGCTGTGCCTGTGGGACTTTCACGTGCTCCACCGCATGGAGCGCTGGCAGCGTCGGGTGGGCCCGCAGGTTCGGAAGTGGTTCCAGGTGCTCGGAGAGGTGGAGGTGCTCGCCGCCTTTGCCGGTCTGCTCCACGACGAGCCGGGGTGGTGTTTCCCGGTGGTGGACGCCGCTGGCCCATTGGAGCTGCGGGGCCGGGAGCTGGGCCATCCGCTCTTGGCCGCCGAGGATCGGGTGTGCAACACCGTGACGGTGGGGCCGCCGGGAAGCTTCCTGCTGGTCACCGGCTCCAACATGTCGGGCAAGAGCACCCTGCTGCGCGCCCTGGGAGTCAACGCCGTCCTCGCCCAGGCGGGGGCGCCGGTGTGTGCTTCGGAGTGGGTGATGCCGCCGCTTCGGCTGGGCACGAGCATTCGGGTGGAGGATTCCCTCGCCCGGGGGACCTCGTTCTTCATGGCCGAGCTGGAACGGCTCAAGGAGGTGGTGGACGCTGCCGAGGGCTCGACGCCGCTGCTCTACCTCCTCGACGAGATCCTCCGCGGCACCAACTCCGCGGAGCGCCAGATCGCCGTGCGCAAGGTGCTGGAGCATCTGCTGGCGGCGGGAGCCATCGGTGCGGTCTCCACCCACGATCTGGAGCTGGCGGCAGCGGAGGAATTGCGCGACGCCGCGGTGCCGGTACATTTTCGCGAGACCCTCCATCCCCCCGGCGTGGAGCCCGCCATGACCTTCGACTACCAGCTGCGGCCGGGCATCGCCACTACCACCAACGCGCTGCGATTGCTGGAGCTGGTGGGCTTGACCGCCAGGCCCCCGGCTCCGTCCGGCCGCTAGGCCAAGGTCTGCGGGCGTCGCCGGGATCGGGAGCCGGCGGCGAGGGCTCGGGGTGGCTACGGCTTCGATCCGTGTCTCAATATCTCATTCACTACAGGTTCATCTGGGCGGGTTAGCTTGTTTCTCGAGCCCCGGTGCCCGTGTTCGCCCGGGGCTCGGAACAGCACCTCTCGGAGACCCTATGCCTTTCCAGCAGCGAACTCCCTCCGCCGCCGACCCCACCGCTGATCTAGCCCCCGATCTCGCCGCCGACCGGGAGGCCCCCGTTTTGCAGGCTCCTGCCCAGCCGCTCCGGCGGCATCCGGGGCGGGTCCTGCCGTGGCCGGCGGATGCCCTACCGGAGCCCGATCGTCGAGGAGCCGGGGCCCTGGCTGTCCGGAGGCTCATGGCCCTTCTCGTCCGGGTCTTTCCCTGGCTGTGGTTGGCTGCGGCTCTTGGCATTCTCGGCTATGGCATCTTTCAACAGCCCCTCATCGATCCCGACGAGGGGCGCAACGCCGAGGTGGCTCGGGAGATGTTGGCGGACGGCCACTACCTCCTGCCGGAGCTCAACGGGCTCCCCTTTTTGGACAAGCCATTCTTCGTCTTCGCCCTGGCCGCAGAGGCCATGCGTTGGTTGGGGCCGACCCCCGGGGCGGCCCGCCTCCCATCCTTGGTCTTTGGACTGGCCACGGTGTTGTTGACCGCCTGGTTCGCTCGCCGGCTTTGGGGGCCGCGGGAGGCCTGGATCGCTGGCCTGGCCGCCGCCTCTACGCCCCTGACCCTGGTCTACGCCCGGACGGTGATCTTCGACAGCGTTCTCACCTTCTTCATCGTGCTGGCCATCGTCTCTTTCCACCAGCTCCTCGAGCAGGGCGCTGGCTCTCCACAGCGAAGATATTGGCTGGCCATGGCCTGGGGCGCCATGGCCTTGGGCACCATGACCAAGGGGCCGGTCGCGGTGGTGGTGCCGTTGTTGATAGCGATTCCCTACGGTGCCTTGCGCCGAGATGCCCGAGCGATGTGGCGTCCCGTGGGGTGGGGAGTGTTCCTCGCGGCGGTGCTTCCATGGCTGCTGTTCATGGAACGGGCGGTGCCGGGCTTCCTGCACTATGCCCTGATCACCGAGACCTGGTTGCGCATGACCACTCCAGAGCTTCAGCGGACCGGGCCGATCTGGTATTTCGCCGGGGTGGGGCTGGTCGGGGCGATGCCCTGGTCGTGGGTGGCCCTCGGGGGCGTTGGGCGCCGGTGGGGCCGGGACTGGAGCAGCTCCTGGACGCTGGTGGCCTTGTGGGTGTTGCTGCCGCTGCTCTTCTTCACCCTCTCCCAGTCCAAGCGGCCGCAATACATCTTGCCGGTAGTGCCGGCCATTGCGCTGATGGTGGCGGGGCTCTGGAAGCAGAGGGACGGGCGACGGACGCTGCCCGGAGCGCGGTTGGCTGCGCTGGCTTGGGCAGTGACGGGGAGTGGGCTGGGGGCCGTGGCCCTGGGATGGGTGGATGTGGGAGCAGCAGCGGAGCTCCAGCCGTTGATTCCTCTCACTGCCGCCGGGCTGGCGGTGGCGGCCTGGAGTGGAGCCTTGGTGACCTGGTGGGGAGCTTCGAGCCAACGGTGGGCGGCGGTGGGCCTCAGCCTGCCGTTGATGATGTTGCCGTTGATCAGCCAGCCGCTGCTCATGGCGGTGGCCCGGGACCGCTCCGCCGGGGAGCTGGCGCTGGCCA
Organism: Acidobacteriota bacterium; assembly: GCA_034211275.1. Classification (NCBI taxonomy): domain Bacteria; kingdom Pseudomonadati; phylum Acidobacteriota; species Acidobacteriota bacterium. The sequence goes on along the minus strand of JAXHTF010000173.1, from coordinate 6,376 downwards.
TCGAGGCCGCGGCGGGCCCCCAGGCGGAAGTCATCGGAGTCGAGGCGTTGCCCCAAAGCCTGCCGTTCTATTTGGGCCGGCCGGTGGCGGTGGCGAGCTCCGACGGCCATCCCATCAAGAGCACCTATTTGGAGCGTAGCTTTGAGTATTGGGTGAGTCGCGAGACACCCACCGTCCGCCCGCTGTCCTGGTGGCGGCAGACTCTCTCGACCTGCACCGGTTCCCAGGTCTTCGTGGTCAAGAGTGGAGCGGAAGGCTTCCGCCGCCAGTTGGAGGAGGCGTCGATGCCGCTGATTCTGGATGATGGACGCTTTGCGGCTTACGGTCCCTGCCGGGCGGCGTCGAGCGGTTGAGCTCCGTCCAGCAGCTCCCGGAGGTCTCTTCCTGCCACGCTCGCCGGCACGGTCAGACCCAGCAGGCCGGCGAGGGTGGGGGCGACGTCGAGGGTACGGACGGCCTCGGAGATCTCGCCGCCCTCGATCTTCTTCCCGCTCTTGTCGCCCAGGGCCGGTAGGTCCTCCGGCAGCAGCAGGATCCAGGGCACGTGGGTGTCGTAGGGGTAGGGACCGGTGTGGTTGGCGATGGCGGAGCTGGCGAGGATCTTGGGCCGTAGCTGGACGAGGAGGTCGGCGCTGCGCTCCGGGTCGAAGCTGTGGGCGTAGAGGCGTCGGAAATGCTCCTCGGTTCCCGGTTCCGTCGGTGCTTCGAGGGAGCCGTCGGCCAAGAAGCTCTGGAGCTCCGACGCGGTCCACACCCGCTGAACGTTGGGGCATGCTTCCAGCCGCCGGCGCAACCACTTCTCCACCTCTCGGCGGTCGATGCCGGCGGCGTCCAGCGCCCGGCGGTCGAGGTAGAAGCCCGAACGCACCCACGAGCCCGGTCCGAGCTTCTCTTCCAGGGCGGCGCCGGCCCGGTGTACGCACAGGCTCTCCTCGACGCCGATGCGTCCGGCCTCCTGGTCACCGCGCTGGCGCAGCAGCTCCGGCATGGGCATGACGCCGTGGTCCGAGCTCAGAGAGATCAGAGTGTGCCCCAGCCCCACCCGCTGGTCGATGGCCTCCAGCAGCTCCCCCAGGGTGCGATCGAGGCGCAGGAGCGTGTCGAGGAACTCCGGGCTGTCGGGGCCGAAGCCGTGCCCCACGGCGTCCATGGCGGAAAAGGAGAGCCCCAGTAGATCCGGGATGCCATCGGCGCCCAGCTCCTCGCCCTCGAGCATCGCCAGGGCGAATTCCGCCAGGTAGGCATCGGCGAAGGGCGAGCCGTAGACGCCGCGGTAGAAGCTCTCCCCGGGCACCAGGGTGGGCCTTCCCAGGGGATGGGGAAAGCTCTCCTCGATGGGCCGGAAGTCCACCGACTCGACCCCCAAGGTACCCACCATCGCTTCGGTCTCCGGTAACGGTGTCCAGCTGGTGCCGAACCAGCGGTGAAGGCTCCGACGCCGGTGGAAGTCGTCCAGCCAGGTCGGCGTCGTCTCTAAGTAATAGGGCGAGGTGATCCAGCGGCCGGTCTCGCGGTCGAACCAGAAGGCGGCGTCGGCGCCCCGTCCGCCGGTGAAGATCGCTCCCCGGTCCTTGCCGCTGGCGGTGAAGACCTTGGCTTCGGGGTAGGCTTCCTGCAACCAGTCTCCCAACGAGCTGGCCTCGAGGTTGCCGGGGGAGGCCTCTCCGTCTCCATGCTCCACGGCCTCGATCCACTCCCCGGACTCGCGGTCGAACCAACCGTTGGCTACGACACCGTGACCAGAGGGGGGAACGCCGGTAGCGAGGGTGGCGTGGCCCGGGGCGGTGGAGGTGATGGCGTGGTCGTGGTGCATGGCGGTGAAGGAGATGCCTTCTTCCAGCAGCCGTGCCAGGCCCCCGGTGAGGAGAGGGCGAAAGCGCTCGATCTGGGGGTAGGAGCCCTGATCGATGACCAGGAAGAGAATCAGTTTGGGGGTACCGGCGGGGGGAGAGGCTACTTGGGAGTTGCCGGGACCCGAGGGCCCGGGCGTGGCCGGCTGCAGGCACGCGGCCAGCAAGAGCAGGACGGCGGGAGCCAGTGGGGAGAGCAGGCGGTATACTCCAGCAGCCTTCGGTGTCTCGCGAATGCTGTCACCATTATCTGTCGCTGAGCTTTGCATGACGTTCCTCGAACTCGAATTGGGCACCATTGTAGGCCATCTGGTGAGCCTCGCACTGGCCTTCGTCTTCGCCTTGCCGGTGGCCTGGGATCGAGAGCGTTCGAGCCGCGGCATGGGTTTGAGGACCTATCCTCTGGTGGCCATGGGCAGCGCCGCGTTGGTGCTGATGGCTCAGGTGGTGCTCGAAGGGCACCCCGAGACCCAGGCTCGGATTCTCCAGGGCCTGATCACCGGCATCGGCTTCTTGGGCGGCGGCGCCATCGTCAAGAACGGCACCGAGGTCAAGGGCCTGGCGACGGCGGCGACGCTGTGGAGCACGGCGCTGGTCGGGGCAGCGGTAGCCTATAGCCGGTACGAGATCGCGCTGGCGCTGAGCGTGGCAAATTTCTGTGTCATCCGTTTTCTACGGCCGCTCAAAGACGAGCTCAATGAAGCGGATGGCACCGAGGAGGAGGAGAGGGCCTCATAGTCCCTCTTCACCTCTCCATCAGGGCCCGAGGGCCCGTTTCCAACGACCTTTCTGAACAGGAGAATTCGTATGCAGCGAGCATTGTACGGTTTGAAGATCTGTGTGTTGACCTTGTTGGCGGTGGCTCTGGTGCCGGTGGTGCAACCCTCCGACGTCGAGGCCCAGGACCTGCACGAGAGCCGGCGGCCCAGCCCCATGGGTATGGCCCGCACCCACGTCGGTGACGACTATCTGCGGGTGGTCTACAGCCGTCCCTACCTGCGCGGCCGGGAGAACATCTTCGGCACCGAGGAGAGTGGCGCCCTGGTGCCCTTCGGCAAGGTGTGGCGTACCGGCGCCAACGAGGGCACGGAGATCACCGCCACCGGTGACATGATGGTGGGTGACGACACCCTCCCCGCCGGCACCTACACCCTCTTCACCGTCCCCGGGCCGGATTCCTGGACGGTGCATTTCAACTCCAAGCTGGGCTTCAACGGCACCTTCATGCGCAACCCGGAGACCGGGAAGTTCGAGAACGCCTTCGACACCGCCAACGACGTGGTGACCTACACCGCGACGCCCACCTCGCTGGAGGAGGCGGTGGATCAGATGACCTTCTCCTTCGAAGAGGTCGAGGGTGGCACCCACCTTGTCCTGCAGTGGGCCAACACCGAGGTGCGAGTCCCCTTCAAGCCCGCCGGCTGATCGAGCCAGCCTCAGTCTGCTTGCACGAGTCCCCCGCGGGAGCATCCTGCGGGGGACTTTTGCGTCTGTGCCCGAAATGGTCCGGGGACCGTTGGCGTGTGGACGTCGATCCAGCTTGGGGGATGAAGTGATCGTTTGTGGAATCGCTGGTTGGGCGTTTGCTCCAACAAGTGGCTCCCTGGGAGCGTCGGCTTCCAGCCGGCTCTGAAATTCCTTCGCGCCTCAGAACCAACAAGAGAACCAACAAGTGGGTCCCCCCCTACGGAGGACCCACTTTTTGGTGCGCGCTGCTTGATGCGCTTTGAGGAGTAGCGCGGGGTCGCTCTACCAGCGCTGCTCGGTGCGTTTGCGGATGATCACCGCCAGGATGTTCATGGCGATGAGGAAGCCCAGCAGCACGATGATGGCGGCGGAGGTTTTCTCTACGAAGGCGCGTTCGGCGCTGTCGGCCCAGAGGTAGACCTGCACCGGCAGCACCGTCGATGGATCGGTGGGGGTGGCGGGGATGTCGACGATGAAGGCCACCATGCCGATCATCAGCAGCGGAGCGGTTTCGCCCAGGGCCTGGGACATGCCGATGATGGTGCCGGTGAGCATTCCCGGCAGGGCCAGCGGCAACGTGTGGTGGAACATCACCTGCATCGGTGAAGCGCCCAGGCCGTAGGCGGCCTCGCGGATGGACGGCGGTACCGCCTTCAAGGCCGAGCGGCTGGCGATGATGATGGTGGGCAGGGTCATGAGGGTCAGCACCAGGGCGCCCACCAGCGGTGCCGAGCGCGGTAGATGGAAGACGTTGAGGAAGACCGCCAGACCCAACAGACCGAAGACGATGGAGGGCACCGCCGCCAGGTTGTTGATGTTGATCTCGATGAGGTCGGTCCAGCGGTTCTGGGGCGCGAACTCTTCGAGATACACCGCCGTCGCCACCCCCAGGGGGAACGAGAGCAGGAGGGTGATGAGCATCACGTAGGCGGAGCCCACCACCGCACCCCAGATGCCGGCGAGCTCCGGCTCGCGGGAGTCACCGGAGGTGAAGAAGCCGGTGTTGAAGCGGGTGGTGATGGCACCGTCAGCGTCGAGGGCGTCGACCCAGCCGATCTGCTGGTCGGTGACGCGGCGGTTCTCCTCTACCACGTCGCGGGAGATCTGCCCCTTGAGGAACATGTCGACATCGTCGGAGGTGCGTACCCACAGAGTTTCGGTGCTGCCAATGATGGACGGGTCCGCTTCCACCATCTCCTGCAGCCGGAACGAGGCGCCGTTGCTCACCAGTTGGGAGAGCGCCCGGCGGTCACTGCGGCCGCTGGCTTCGGGGAAGCGGTTGGTCAGGGCGGTGCGCACCAGGGAGCCGTAGTTGGCCAGGCCGAGGGTCTCCGGATCGCGGGTGCCCTCGGGATCGATGACCTCCGGATCGAAGAAGATCTCCAGCTGGACGAAGTTCTGGTAGAAGCCGGAATAGCCCTTGGAGAAGATGGTGAAGAAGAGCGTGCCCAGGAAGAGCAGCGCCACCCCCACGGCGGACATGCAGATCAGCCGGAAGCGGCGCTCCGAAGCGTAGCGCTTGCCCAGCCGCCGGCTCACCGCCTGGGTGGTGAGATTGGGGTTGCGGCTGCGCTGGGCGGGGGCGGCTCCGGGGGTGACCGGTTCCGGAGCGCCGCTGGTGGCGGTCTCGTCTGCGGTCGCAGGGCTCGGAGACTTGGGGTCCGCGAGCTCGGAGCGTAGCGGCGCTCCTTCCGGCGGGTTCTTGGGGCGCGATGGATCAGTCATATTGCTCTCGGTACTTGCGCACGACGTGCAGCGCGATGATGTTGAGCACCAGGGTGACCAGGAAGAGCACCAGCCCGAGGGCGAAAGCCGAAAGGGTCTTGGCACTGTCGAATTCTTGGTCGCCCACCAGCAGGGTGACGATCTGAACCGTGACCGTGGTCACGTTTTCCAGAGGGTTGGCGGTGAGGTTCGCCGCCAGGCCGGCGGCCATCACCACGATCATGGTTTCGCCGATGGCCCGGGACACCGCCAGCAGAATGCCGCCGACGATACCCGGCAGGGCCGCCGGAAAGACCACCTTGCGGATGGTTTCGGAGGGCGTTGCCCCGAGGCCGGTGGAGGCTTCCCGCAGACCCTTGGGCACGGCGGTGATGACGTCGTCGGAAAGGGACGAGACGAAGGGGATGATCATGATCCCCATGACGCCGCCGGCGGCGAGGGCGCTCTCGGAGGCGATGTCGAGGCCGAGGGTGACGCCCATCTCGCGCAGAAAGGGGGCTACCGTCAGGGCTGCGAAGAAGCCGTAGACCACCGTCGGGATGCCCGCCAGGATCTCCAGCATGGGCTTGAGCACGGTGCGTACCCGGGGCGATGCGTACTCGGCCATGTAGATGGCGGAGAGCAGCCCCACCGGCGCCGCCACCACCATGGCGATGGCGCTGATGAGCAGCGTGCCGGTGAACAGCGGCACTGCCCCGAAGGAGCCTGAGCTGCCCACCTGGTCGGCGCGTAGCGCGGTCTGAGGACTCCACTCGGTACCGAAGAGGAACTCGGTGATGGGCACCTGGCCGAAGAAACGGATGGCCTCGAAGAGCAGCGAGAGGACGATGCCCAAGGTGGTCAGGATGGCGATGGTAGAGCAGGAGAGCAGGAGGATGCTGAAGGCTCGCTCCACCTTGATCATGGCGCGCAGCTGAGGGGAGATCCAGCGCCGCCCGAGGATCAGGCCGAGGCTGGCGAGGGCTGCCAGCAGTCCCCAGCGGGCGAGGGCGCCCTGCTGGCGGAGCTCGGCGTAGCGGTCGGCGGCGCGCTGCAGCTCCGGGCTGGGAGTGCGGCTGACGATGTTGCCGGTGGCCAGGTTCTTGACGTCGTTGAGGTAGAGGTTGAGACGTTCTTTTTCCTGGGCCTGGACTTCCTGGGGCAGGCTCTGGCGCAGCATCGCGTCGGTGACCTGGGGCTCCACCGCCAGCCAGACGGCGAGGATGAGAACCGCCGGCACGATGGCCCACAGGATCAGGTACGAGCCGTAGTAGCCGGGCAGGGAGTTGAGCCGGGTCGGGTGCTCCACCAGCGCCAGGGCGCGGCGGCGGCCGATCTGGTAGACGGCGGCGGAC
>JAXHTF010000172.1 GCA_034211275.1 Acidobacteriota bacterium | reverse complement strand
GTCACATCCTGCCCCGGGAAGCCGCCCCCGAGGACGCGGGCCGTCGGGTGCTCTTCCTCGAAGAGCATGAAAGCCGGGTCCACCCCCTCCCCGTCTCGCTCAAGATCGCCCCCCACATCTATGGCGTGCAACGGCCGGAGCATCGCCAGATCGTCTGGAAAGGCGGCGGCGAATGCGCCCAACGCCAGGACGGCGCCTGGTCCCCCCTGGGCTGCGAGGTGCCCTCGGAGGCGGTCTTGGAACGGGTGCTCGAGCGCCTGGGAGAGCCCAGCCAGGTCAAGGCGCCGGGGCAGCTGAGCGAAGAGGAGCAGGAAGGGTTGAGGGCGCTGGGGTATTTGTAGGGGACCGGCCACTCGCGGCTGGGATGGACAGGGTGGTCGTGGGAGCGGTGAGCGGGGTAGGAAGAGACCGTGGCTCCACCACCTCCGCCTGGGGATCCAATCTCCAGGCTACCCAGGAGCCGCCAGCTTCGCTGGCTCCGGAGGGAAATGTGTGGGTGAGCAGAATCTGGGAGCAGGATTGATCCGGCGGGGTCCTGGATAGCCCCGGGATTGATCCCGGGGCGGAGCCGACGGAACCACCAAGGCCTACTGCGCGCGTGAACGCCTCGCGGGGCCGCCGGCATTCGGTTCGAAATACAAACCCGCCGTTTCGCGTTTGAATAAAGCATGGGAAGACGACGCCGATTTCTCGACGAGCTGCCCCTGCTTGCGCTGCTGCTGGTGGGCCTGAGCCTCGCCGGCGTCGTCTGGCTCACCTACCACCCGGAGCACCCGTGGCTGCGCCGGGCCGAGAGCTGGCCCGTGGTCGGTCCGGCGGCGAAGCTGCTGCGCCAAGCCTACTCCCCGCCCAAGCCCTCAGAAAGAGTGACCCAAGCGCCCGCAACGCCCTCGGCCCAGCCGCTGGCGGAGGTGCTCTCCGCCCAGCCACCGGAGCCCGAGCTGCCGGCGTGGATCGTGCCGGAGGGGCAGGTGGGCTTCGAATGGTTGCGGGCCGGCACTCGGCTGCACACCGAGCCGGACCGCTCCAGCGAGGTGTGGCTCACTCTCGACAACTTCGCCAGCCTGCCGGTGCTCGAACGGCGAGCCGACTCGTGGATCCGGGTGCGGGTGGGAGCGCGTCAGGGCTGGTTGGTGTTGGATGAAGGCAGCCGGCTGGACCATCCACCTCTGGGGGCAGCCCCAGCCCCGGTGAAGGCTCTCTCCGGACGGCCGCCGGATCCGCGGCGGCTGGAACGGGCTCTGGCAGTGATGGGGCACTCTCCCACCAGCCCTGCAGAGCTCTATCTGGGTCCCTACCCCTTCTACACCGATCTGCGAGACACCGACCCGCGGGACCGAGCCCTCCTGCGCCAGCTGGACGAGGCCAGCACCCGGGTCGAGGAAATCTACCGGCAGCGCTATGGTCTCGACCCGGTGGGAAATCCCGCCGCCGCGGTGGTGCTCTTCCAAGCGGTCGAGGACTATCGCCGCTACCAGGCCCACGAGACCGCCATCGCCTCGCTACCGTCCCACGGCCACGCCGGGTATGGCCTGGCAGTCTTCTACCGCGGCAGCCGCTCCGACGCCGAGGTGACAGCCACCCTGATTCACGAGCTCACCCATCTGCTCAACCGCCGCGGCATCGGCCCGGCGCTGCCGGCTTGGCTGGATGAGGGGCTGGCGGAGGACTTGGCGGAGATCGGGATCCAGCCCGAGTCCAAGGGCGAGTACCGGACCCTGCTGGCATCCGCCACCGCCCGCCCCTCCGGCGGGGCGATGGTCGGAGTCTCTCTGCAAGAGCTACTGCGAACGGATCGGGACAGCCTCTCCTCCCAAGCGGAGCTCCAGCGCTTCTACCAGCTCAGCCGCTCTTGGATCGGCTACCTTCTCGACGCCGACCCGGCCCAGGGGGCACGCTTCCGCTCCTACCTGGAAGCCGTAGCCAACGGCGCGCCGGCGACACCGGAGGAGCTCCAGCGCCACCTGAGACGGCCGTGGGCGGAGTTGGAGAAAGAGTTCACGATCTGGCGGGCGAACCTGGGCTGAGGGAGCCCGCCTAGGGCCGATCCAGCGGCTCTTCCTCCCGCCAAGCGGCCTCGCCGCCGGCGTAATGCTCGCGCTTCCAGATGGGAACCTCCGCCTTGAGGCGCTCCAACGCCCGGCGGCTGGCCTCGTAAGCGGCGGCGCGGTGAGGCGATGCGGCGGCGATGGCAACGCTGGCCTCCCCCACCGGCACCGGCCCCAGGCGGTGGACGATGGCGAGGCGTAGGGGCCCGTGGGCCTGTTCCAGCTCGGTGACGATGCGCTCCAACCGGGCGAGGGCCATGGCCTCGTAAGCGCTGTAGTCCAGCCGCTCCACCGATTGCCCCTGGTGGTTGTCCCGCACCGTGCCCAGGAAGAGGAGAACCGCGCCGAAACCGTCGGCGGAGACGGTTTCCAGGATGCCTTCGATGTTCAGCGGCCCCTCGGTGAGGGCCGCGCGGCCAGCCGCCTCGGTGACGACGGAAGCCCCAGCGGGTCCCGAGCCACCGGAGACCGGCGGCAGCAGCGCCACCTCGGCGCCGTCGGCGAGGGGCGCCTCGGGACCGGCCAGCTCACCGTCCACCGCCACCGCCAGACGCTCCCAAAGCGGGCGCAAATCAGGATAGTCTCGGTGCAATCGGGAGCGTAGATCCGCGAGGCTCGCGCCGTCGGGCAGCTCCACCACCAGACGGCTCCGGCCGAGGGCATCTCCAGCACTGGCGAAGGCCAGGAGTTGAATCTTCACGGCAGCGATGCTATCAAGTGGGGTTGCGTCTTTGTTGCTCGTCGGCGACGAGACATCCACGACCGTCCCGGCGTCAGCTGGAATGATTTGATCGGCCCCTCGGCCGTCGTTGAGAGCTCGAGGCCATTGCCAGTCCAGAGAGCAAGTTCTGAGAGAGAAGGAGAGCCACCCTTGACCGTATTGGAGAGTGTGCTGGCGGAAGATTCCCGCTTCGAAGCTCGCTGCGAACACTGGCGCCAGCGCCTCGCGGAGCTCGAGGAGGAACAGCAGACCATCCGCCTCGGCGGCGGCGAGAAACGCCAGGAGAAGCAGCGTGCCAAGGGCAAGATGACCGCCCGGGAGCGGGTGGCGGCCCTCTGTGATCCCGACGCCGAGTTCCTCGAGCTGGGCCTGTGGGCCGCCTACGAAATGTACGAGGAGCACGGCGGCGTGCCCGCCGCCGGGGTGGTCACGGGCATCGGCGAGGTCCACGGCCGGCAGGTGATGGTGGTGGCCAACGACGCCACGGTGAAGGCCGGCGCCTGGTTCCCGATGACCGCCAAGAAAGTGCTCCGAGCCCAGGAGATCGCCCTGGAGAACCGCCTGCCGGTGGTCTACCTGGTGGACTCCGCCGGCGTCTTCCTCCCCATGCAGGATGAGATCTTCCCGGACAAAGAACACTTCGGCCGCGCCTTCTACAACAATGCCCGCCTCTCCGCCGAGGGCATCTTCCAGGTGGCGGCGATCATGGGGCCCTGCGTCGCCGGCGGCGCATACCTGCCCATCATGAGCGACGAATCCCACATCGTCGAAGGAACCGGGTCTATCTACCTGGCGGGGCCGCACCTGGTGAAGGCCGCCATCGGCGAGGTGGTGGGGCAGGAAGAGCTCGGCGGCGCCGAGGTGCAGGTGGACGTCTCCGGCGTGGTGGATCACCGCCACGAGAGCGACGGCGACTGTCTGGAGGCCATCCGCCGCCAGCTCGAGCAGCTGGCCCCGCCACCGGCGAGCCCCTTCGCCCGCCGCGAGGCGCAGTCGCCGCGCTATCCCACGGAGGAGCTCCAGGGAGTGCTGCCGGAAGACCGCAGCCGCCCCTACGACACCCGCGAGCTGCTCGCCCGGCTCCTCGACGACAGCCAATTCGACGAATTCAAGCAGAGCTACGGCCAGAGCCTGATCTGCGGCACCGGCTGGATCGACGGCTGGGCCGTGGGCATCGTCGCCAACCAGCGCAGCATCGTCAAACGCAAAACCGGCATCCAGCCCTCGGAGAAGGAGCTGCAGATCGGCGGCGTCATCTACTCCGACTCGGCAGACAAGGGCGCCCGCTTCGTCGAGCTGTGCAATCAGAAGGGAATTCCCCTGCTCTTCATCCAGGACGTCACCGGCTTCATGGTGGGCACCCGGGCGGAGAGAGGCGGGATCATCAAGGACGGCGCCAAGATGGTCAATGCGGTGGCCAACTCCGTCGTCCCCAAGATCACCCTGTTCACCGGCAACTCCTTCGGCGCCGGCAACTACGCCATGTGCGGCAAAGCCTACGGAGCTCGCTTCCTCTACGCCTGGCCCTCCGCCACCATCGCCGTCATGGGCGGCTCCCAGGCGAGCAAGACTCTGCTCTCCATCCAGCTGCGCAACCGCGAGGTGCCGGAGGAGGAGAAGCAGGAGATGCTGCGCCGCATCGAGAGCCATTACGAACACACCTCCGACCCCCGCTACGCCGCCGCCCGGCTGTGGGTGGACGCCATCATCGATCCCGCCGACACCCGTGCGGTGATCTCCCGATCTCTCGCCTGCGCCGCGCTCAACCCGGACCTGGGTGAGTTCAAGACCGGCGTGCTGCAAACGTGAGCCGCGCCCTCGGCGCGGTGCTACCCTTGAGGAAGTCATGAAGAAGATTCGCATCGGTAACGGACAGGGATTCTGGGGCGACAGCGTGGACGCTCCGGTGGAGCTGCTGCGCGGCGGTCCCATCGACTACATCGGCATGGACTACCTGGCCGAGGTCACCCTCTCCATCATGATGCGCCAGAAGATGCGCAACCCGGAGCTCGGCTACGCCACCGACTTCATCGACTTCATCCGCCGGGTGCTGCCGGAGCTCAAAGAGCGCAATGTGCGGGTGCTGACCAACGCCGGCGGTCTCAACCCCAAGGCCTGCCGGGAGAAGATCTTCGAGGTCGCCCGGGAGCTGGGGGTCGAGGGCGTGCGGGTCGGCGTGGTGGAAGGCGACGACCTGATGCCGCGGCTCGGCGAGCTCATCGATTCCGGCCATCCCCTCAACAACATGGACAGCGGCGAGCCCCTGGCACCGCTGGCGGACCAGGCCCTCAACGTCAACGCCTACCTCGGCGCCTGGCCGGTGGTGGAGGCCCTCGAGGACGATCCGCTGATCATCCTCTGCGGCCGGGTCACCGACACCGCCCTGGCCCTGGCGCCGATGATCCACGAGTTCGGCTGGGGTAAAGAAGACTGGGACCTCCTCGCCGCCGGCACCATCGCCGGTCACATCTTGGAGTGCGGCCCCCAATGCACCGGCGGCAACTTCACCCACTGGCGGGAAGTGCCGGATCTGTGGAATGTCGGCTACCCCATCGTCGAAGCCTCGGCGGACGGCACCTTCGTGGTCACCAAGCACGAGGGCAGCGGCGGCATGGTCACCGTCGATACGGTGTCCGAGCAGCTGCTCTACGAGATGGGCAACCCCCGGGAGTACATCACCCCGGACGTCACCGCCGACTTCTCCAGCATCCAGCTGAGCCAGGACGGGGAGAATCGGGTGCGCGCCTCCGGGATTCGCGGCAGCGCCAACACTCCCTTTCTCAAGGTCTCCGCCTCCTATCTGGCGGGCTACAAGGCCTCCGGCCAGATCACCATCTGCGGCCCCGAAGCTCGCGACAAAGCGGAGCTGGCGGCAGACATGGTGTGGAAGCGGCTGGAACGCGCCGGCGTGGTCTTCGACGAAGCCGAACGCAGCACCGAGATCCTCGGCCTCGGCGCCTGCCTGCCGGGAGTCTTCGAGGCCCCGACGGAGCCGCCGGAAGTGATCCTGCGCCTCGGCGTACGGGATCCGGATCCGGCGCGGGTGGAGCGCTTCGGCAAGGAGATCGCACCGCTCATCACCGCCGGCCCGCCGGGCGTCACCGGCTTCGCCGCCGGCCGGCCCAAGCCGCAGAAGATCGTCGCCTACTGGCCCGCTCTGCTGGCTCGGGAAGAGGTGGAGAAACACATCGAGGTTTCGGTGGAGGAGGCTTGAGCGGACCGACCCCTGCGAGCGAGGGTGTACTGACCGGAGAGCCCCTCACCCCAGGGGCCCCGACCGGGGAGACCCTGAGCCGGCGGCAGTTCTACGGCGCCATCCTGGCCGGCGTCCTGCCCATCGGGCTGGCCGGCTTCGGCGCTTCGGGCCTGGCCAACCGGCCGGCCTTCGCCCTCTGGACGGTGGTCGCCAGCGGGCTGTTCACCAGCCTGCTTTACCGTAGCGTCGACCGCGGCTGGCCCACCCGCCTGCGCAACGCCGCCCTCCTCGGCCAGCAGGCCGTCGTGTGGACCATGTTTGGGTTGCTGATGGTGCGCCATCGGGAAGCCTGGGACTTGGGGCTTCGCGCCTACGCCCAAGGTCTCTACGAGCCCCTGGTGCTCAGCCCCACGGGCATTTTCGTCTTCGCCGCCGGCCTGGCTCTGGCGGCTCTTTTGATCCTGTTCGGGGCCGCGCCCCGTTCACAGTCCCGTTGGAGGAAACTCCGGTGAAAGTACCGCTGTCCCGCATCGCCCACGCCCGCTCCGGTGACAAAGGAGACGCCAGCAATGTGGGCCTCATCGCCAACTCTCCGGAAGCCTTCCAGGTGATCCTCGACCAGGTCACCGTCGAACGCGTCCAGGAGCATTTCCGCCACGTCTGCCGCGGCCAGGTGGAGCGCTTCGAGGTGCCCAATCTGCTGGCCCTCAACTTCATGCTCCACGACTCCCTCGGCGGCGGCGGCACCGAGAGCCTGCAGATCGACGCCCAGGGCAAGACCCACGGTCAGGGGCTGCTGCAAATGGAAGTGGACGTGCCGGAAGAGCTTCTCGGCTGATCCGCCGGCCGAGACGAAAGAGCCCAGTAGGGCGACCAAGAAGAGTATGAGTTCAGCAGCGTCCCTCGACACTAGCGGTTTTCCCCATTCAGAGCTAGAACGCCTGGAATTGGAGCGAGAAGACGACCTCCTGTGGGTACGCCTCGCCGATCCCAAGCGCGCCAACGCCTTCTCTCCGAAGATGATCGGCGAGCTCTCCGCCGTCTTCTCCCACCCCTGGCGCGAGCACGGGGTGCGGGCTCTGCTGCTCGCGGCGAAGGGCAAGAATTTCTCCGCCGGCGCCGACCTCGGCCATCTGGAGAGCCTGCTCACCGCTGGCGTGGAGCAGAATCTGGAGGACTCCCGGGGCCTGCGGACGCTCTTCGAATCGGTGCTCCGGCAAGAAGCCTTGACGGTGGCGCTGGTCCAGGGCTGGTGCGTCGCCGGCGGCTGTGGCCTGGCCACCGCCTGCGACTTCGTGGTGGCGGCGGAGAACGCCCACTTCATGTACAGCGAGGTCAAGATCGGCTTCGTCCCGGCGTTGGTGGCCACCTATCTGCCGCTGCGATTGCGCGGCTCCCAGATCCGCGAGCTGCTGCTCAATCCCGAGCCCCTGGGTGCCCGGGAGGCGCTGGCCATGGGATTGGCTAACCGCTGCGTGCCGGACGGCGAGCTGGAGACGACGGGCCGGGAGCTGGCGGTGGAGATCCTCACCAAGGCCAGCTCCCAGAGCATCGCCCACACCAAGTCCTTGCTCCTCGACAACCTCGGTAAGGATCTGGACCAGGCCCTGGCCGCCGCGGTGGAAGCCAACGCCTTCTCCCGCGCCACCGACGACTGCCGGCGCGGCATCACCACTTTCCTCGAAACCAAGAAGCCGCCGACCTGGAGATGAGTCCGCCGCTGGCGATGTCCAGCCTTCGCCCACTCAGCTGCCGGCGCGCCCCACGCTGAGACCCCGGCCGTGGCCACCCTCCTCCTCGCCGTTCTCTACCTCCTGACCTCCGCTGTTCTGGCGGCGCTGGTGGCCCTGTTTCATCGGCGGCCGTCCTGGGCGGCAGCGCTGGTCCTGACGCTGCTCCCTCTGGCCTTCACCGCCAGCGGCTGGCTCCCGGGCAAGGTACTGGCCCCCACGGTGTCCCTCGCCGGCGTGCCACCGTGGACCCACCCGGACCTCACCGGCCCGCTCCTCGAAGCTTCCGGCACGCCCAATCCGCTGCTGGCGGATCCCCTCTCCCAGATGGAACCCTGGCGCTTCGCCGCGCGCCAGGACCTGCTGTTCAATCCCTCCGCCAATGCCGGCAGCGCACTGCTGGCCAACGGCCAATCCGCCCCCCTCTTCCCGCTGGAGGTGGTGGCGCGACTGCTGCCCCCGGTGCGCGCCACGGTGTACGTGCAGGCGGCGCGGCTGCTGCTGGCAGCCTGGGGCCTCTTTCTCCTGCTGCGCTGGCTGGCGGTATCGGAGATGGCGGCGCTGCTGGGAGCCGCCGTCTACGTCGGCAGCGGTTTTCTTCAACTCTGGCGGCTCCACCCCCACGCCTCAGTGGCGGCGCTGGCGCCGTGGATCCTCTGGGCGCTGCTGCGCCTCGCCCGCAAGCCGGAGCCCCGCCGCGCCGCGGTCCTGGGGGTGCTCGGCGCCCTGGGGGTCTTCGCCGGCCATCCCGAGACGCTGGCCCAGATTCTCCTCCTCGGTCTGCTGCTGGTGGCGGCGACCACTTTCACCCGATCCGCCGGGCGCCGGCTCCTGCCGAAGATCGCGCTGCAGGGAGCCCTAGCAGCCCTGCTGGCGGCCCTGCTGGCGGCGCCGGCGCTGCTGCCCTTCGTGGAGAATCTGCTGGTCTCGGCGGAGTGGCAACATCGCCAGGAGACAGACCCGCTGGGCTCGCTGCCCTGGGGCGATGCGGCAGAGCGGCTGGCACCGGCGGTGGACCTGCTCTACTTCGGCCATCCATTAGGGGCTCCATCGCTGGGCGGTCTCTCCCTGGGTGGGCTCGCCGAAGGTTCCTCGACCACTCTGGGCACGTGGCGAGGGCCGGAGAACCTGGCGGAGCTCGGCGGCGGTGCGACCTCGTTGGCGGCTCTAGCTCTGGCCGCGCTGGCCCTCGGAACAGCGCTCCGCTCGCGCAGCCAGACCAGCACCGGCGCGGCGAGCCCCATTCTCTGGCTTGCCCTGGGCACCCTGGGGCTGGCGGTGAGCGTCCACACGCCGGGCCTGATGGAGCTGATGAACACGCTGCCGCTCCTGGGCACCTCGCTGCTCAAACGCCTCTCCCTGTGGTGGGCGCTGGCGGTGGCGGTAGCGGCGGCTCTCGGCTGGGATCACCTGCGCAGCGACGAAAGGATGACCTCCCGCTCAACGCTGCTCTTCCTCGGAATCACGGCGGTAGCTCTAGCGGCGGTGACGGGGTGGCTCCTGGGTCGCTCGGCGACGGTGCGCACGCTGCCGGAGCTCTTCTTCCTCGGTGCGCCGCTGGTGCTCCTTCTGCCCCTGGCGGCGCTGGCTGGCCGCCGGCTACGGGCTTCTACCGCCGCCGCGCTCTGGATGCCCCTCTTGCTCGTGCCCCCGGCGGCTTTCTTCGGCCCCTGGGTCCCCCTCTCCAGCGCCGACAGCTTCTATCCCACCACCCCGGCCATCGACTTCATTCGAAACGACGTGCGCGGCTATCGAGTCGCCGGCCTCGACTCCGCCCTGGTGCCCCAGACCGCATCCTTCTACGGTCTCGAGGACGTGCGCGGCTATGACCCCATGACCTTTGCCCCCTACGCCGACTTCAGCACCGCCTTCAGCACCGCCGAGCGGGACAGCTGGAACCGCGTCCGGACCTGGTCCCACCCGGCCCTCGACTTCCTCGGCGTGCGCTACCTCTTCGACCACCCCTCCATGTACATCTTCCACCACCCGGGCATCCGTCAGGTTTGGGAGGGAGAGGACGCGCTGGTTTACCAGAACCCTCGGGCCTTCCAGCGGCTCTTCCGGCCCCAAGAGGTAGAGATCTTCGAGCCCAGCGAGACCGGGGAAGATCTGGCAGCGGCGCGGCGAATCACCGACTTCGCCCGCCGCGCCACCGTCTACGGCCCCGACTTGCCCGAACCCGGCGTCTACCCCAACGGCAACGGCGAGGTCACCGAGGTGCGGGTGGAGGGCCGGCGCATCACCGCCCGGACCATGGCCCAGCAACCCATGCTGGTGGCCTCCAGCCAGCCGGCCATCCCCGGCTGGCGGGTGCGCGTCGACGGCCGGGAAGTCCCGGCCCAGCGTGTCAACGGGGCCTTCCTGGGCATCCTGCTGCTGGAACCGGGTGAGCATCGCGTGGAGCTGATCTATGCGCCGGCCTCTTGGCGCTGGGGGCTGGGGGCAGCGGTTCTGGGGCTGCTCCTGCTCGCAGCTCTGAGCCTGCGCCAGCCCTGTTCGCCTTCGCCTATAGCCAAAAGAGGTTAAGATAGGGCGTCTGTACAGCTTATGAGACTTGTACTATTCGACATCGACGGCACCTTGCTGAGCTGCGGGCGGCAGGTCGCCGAGATCTTCCTCCAATCTCTGGAGGAAGCCTACGGACGCCCGGCTCAGATCAACGGTTACAGCTTTGCCGGCAAGACCGACAGCCAGATCGTCCACGATCTGATGCTCGGCGCCGGTCTGGAGTCAGGAGCCGTGCTCGAAGGCCTGCCGCGCATGCAGCAGCTCTACTTGAGTCGTCTGGAAGAACGGCTCGACCACCGGCGCATGCGCCTGCTGCCGGGGGTTCGGGAAGTCTTGGAGCGGCTGGTGCAGCGTTCCGATCTGCAGCTGGGCTTGCTCACCGGGAACTGGCGGCGGGGGGCTTTTGCCAAGCTTTCCCGCTTCCGGCTGGAACACTACTTCCCTTTCGGCGCCTTCGGCGACGACGGCACCGAGCGCGCCAGCCTGCTGCCGGTGGCGCTACGCCGAGCCGAGAAGGACACCGGCCTGCGCTTCGACCCGGCGCAGACCGTGATCGTCGGCGACAGTCCCCTGGACGTCGCCTGTGGCCAGGCCCACGGGGTGCCGGTGATCGCCGTGGCCACCGGTCATACTCCCCGTGAAGCCCTGCACCACGCGGGAGCGGATTGGGTGGTGGAGAATCTGCTGGCGGCCGAGCTTTGCTTGGACGCACCGGCAGCGTAGAGGCGCCGAGTTGCGGCGCTGTATTTTGATGCTCTTTTTGATGCCGAGGACCTCACCATGAGACTGGGGCAGCCATGAGACAAGCCCGAGAGATCGTCATCCCCGAAACTCTGCGCGCCCAGCTACGCGAGGCGCTGGTCTTCGAGCCGGATCTGGTGCGCATCATCCAGGCACAGGAGTGGGAACCCGTGGCAGAGCGCCCGGAGCTCCACCACGTCACCTGCTCTCTGCCCATCCCCCGGGCCATGGACCCCGAGACCGCCGAGCTGCGCCTGCTCCAGGTCTACCTGCGCTCCACCGACGACAGCCAGGCCGAGATCGTGCGCATCGACGGGCTCTCTCCGGCCTGAGGCCCTCCCGTCGCGCCCTCGATTCCGAGCCAGCAGATGAAGCAGATGACGCGCGGGTGGGGCTAGAAGCCCAGCCCCGGAGCCGGCTGGAAGCCGGCGCTCCCAGGATTCTTCCGGTGCTCAGCTCCCCTCGCCGGTCACCTCTTCCACCACCTGCTCGGTGGTCACCAGCTCGATGCCCCGCTCCCGCCACGACTCCAGGAGCTCTTCCCCCATCGCTGCGTCGATGGGCTTGGTGGCGTCCACCACCACCGCCAGGTTGCGGTAGCCGCGGCTCCACAGCCCCTCCACCGCCCGTCGGTTGCAGATGTCCAGCGCCACCCCGTAAACCACCACCCGCTGAGGGTCCAGCCGCTCCAGGAGCGCCTCGGTGTTGGGGTTGGAGAAAACGTTGGTGGTGTTCTTGAGAACCAACACCTGCGGCGGATTCTGCGCCAGGCCCGCCGCCAGCTCTTCCTCCGACAGCGCCTCGTGGCCGACCACGAACGCATCACCGATGCGCGTCGCCTCGACCCGCTGAGCACCGGGCGTGCCGGTCATGCAATGGGGCGGGTAGGTGACCTTGAAGTCCGGGTCATCGCTGATCTCGTCGTCCTCGGGCCGATGATCGTCGGCGGAAGCCACCACCGGGATGTGGTGCTTGCGGGCGAGCTCGGTGAGCGTTGCCAGGTTCTCGTCCAGGCTCTCGGCCCCGGGCACGTAGAGCTTGCCGTCCTCGCGCATGAAATCGTATTGCGTGTCGACGTCCCAAAAGAGTAGTGGAACCGCTTGCAGCATAGGAGTAACTAACCCTTTCTAGAAATACTCTACTTGCGTGATGAAGAGCTCCCGACCGCCTCGCGGCAGCAGCGGAGAGCAGAGAAAGCTCAAGTCAAGTGGCGGCGAAGCCAGCGCTGAGTCTGGTTGAAGACCTCGATGAGTTGGGGCGTAGGGCCGCTGAACGGATGGCCGGCGCCGAAGGTGTGACTGCCGCCGGTGACCAACCGCAGCTCGTAGGGATCTGCCGCCGCCTCGTCCAGGCGCTGAGCGTCGGCTGGATCGACGGATTCGTCCTCGTCGCCGTGGAGGATCAGCCAGGGAGCCCGGCGGCGCCCGGCGGCGGCCTCCAGGTCCAAAGCTTCCGCATTCTCCTCCAGGTCGTCCAACATGGCCGTCGACATGGGCAGCTCCTGCCCGGTGCGGCCATTGACCACCACGATCTCCCCAGCCTCCCGCCAGCCGCGCCGCTGCTCCTCGCTGTAGCGATGGAAGGTGCCCACGGAGGCCCAGGTCACCAGCGCCCCCAGGCGTTCCCGCCAAGCCTCCGAAGCCGCCGTCAGCAGCGCCGCACCACCGCCGCGGCTGTGGCCCAAAAGCCCCAGCCGGGCCCCGTCGATGCGCCCCGGCGCCAGCTCGTCCGCCGCCGCGGCGTCGAGGATGGAGAGGGCGTCCTCCAGATCGGCGCTGAAGGTGTTGGTTCGAAAGCCTTCGAGATCGCTGGCCCGCTCCTCCCCCGGCCGCATGCCGGAGCCGGAAAAATTGAACCGCACCACCACGAAGCCCCGCTGCGCCAGCAGCTCCGCCAGCGGGGGGAAAAAGCCCCACTCCATGAATCCTTTGAAGCCATGGCAAACCACCACCGCCGGCTGCCGCCCGGCCCGTGCCGGAAGGTCGATCAAACCGTGGAGCTGGCGACCCTGGGGGGTCGTATGGACGAAGGGCTGAACGGTCTCGGATACTTCGTGGCTCATGGCCGCCCATTCTATCGTTGTCACCGCTCCCTGCCTGAGGCCGTAGCAGATAGGGATAAGATTGCCCCATGAGCGACACCCTCACCGCCCCTCGCCCCCTTCCCGCCGCAGCGCTCCACGAGCAGCTAGGCGCCGATCTCGAGCTGCGCCACGGCTGGCAGGTTCCCGCGACCTACGGAGCGCCGGAGTCCGAACGCCAAGCTCTGGAGCAAAGCTGCGGCCTGGTGGACCGCTCCTGGGCCGATCTGCTGGAGATCACTGGCGAGGATCGGCTGCGCTTCGTCGGCGGCCAGGTGACCTGCGAGATCCAGAGCCTCACCGAAGGCAGCGGCAGCTACGGATTCTTCACCTCCCCCAAAGGCCGCATCGAGGCGGACGTCATCGCCCTCGCCCTGGAAGACCGCCTGTGGTTGGAGCTGCCGCCGGAACGCGCCGAGGCCATCGCCGAGCGCCTGAACAAATACATCATCGCCGACCGGGTGGAGGTGCAACGGCTCGACGGCTGGGCACTGTGGACCCTCGCGGGCCCCAAGGCCGCCGCGGTACTGGATCAAGTCACCGATAGCGAGGCCCCTGCTCCCGAAGAGCTTTGGAGCCACCAGGCGATGACTTTGGCCGGCACCGAAGCGCGGGTCGTCCGCCACGGCCACCTGGGCCTCCAAGCCTTCACCCTCTGGATCCCGGTGTCCGCCGCCGTCACCGTCGGCGAAGCGCTGATCGAAGCCGGCGCCGCCCCCATCGGCGTCGACGCCCTCGACGCCCACCGCATCGCAGCCGGCGAACCCCGCTTCGGAGCCGACTTCGGCCCGGACAATTTTCCTCAGGAGACAGGCCTGGACGACGCGGTGAGCTACACCAAGGGCTGCTATCTGGGCCAGGAGGTGGTGGCCCGCCTGCATTATCGCGGTCAGGTGAGCCGGCAGATGCGGTCGGTAGTGCTGGATATGGACGAGCCGCCGGCGGTGGGTACCGAGCTCCTCTTCGAAGGCCGTCCGGCGGGCACCCTCAGCAGCGTCGCCGTCTCGCCGGAGCTGGGCAAGGCCGTGGGCCTCTCCATCCTCCAACGCCGCGCCTTCGCCCCCGGCACCCGCCTGGAGCTCCCCGACGGCACCGTCGCGGAAGTGCGTTAGCTCCTCGCCCCACATGCACGAAGACCGGAGAGCGTGCTCCCCGGTCTTCCAAAATCTTCTCTTCCAGAATCTTCCCTGCCGCTAGCCCGGATAATTCATCAGACCACATGACAAGAGGGGCGGTTTCCGGTTAAATCTAAGCATCACAACAAAATAGACTTAGCCGGAAGGGGCCGCCCCTCATGCCAGAGTGTATCCCAC